>DAOUYX010000013.1 GCA_030665925.1 Methanosarcinales archaeon
AAAATCACCCTCCTAGCGTCCTTGTGGTGTTTGACGACCTCTTTTGGGCCGACGATATGGATTCTTTCTACAAACACTTGGTAGAAGAGCTTGTGGCTACTGTTGAGGAGTATCAAAAGCTCAGTGCGCTTGTGGTTTATATTGAGATGGGCAGAGCATTTGATGACGAGATATTTATAAAAACCGGAACAAACTCTATAGCCATAAAAGGATATGACGAGGCTCTTCAAAGGTCAAAAGACAAAGTTATAATACTAAATGAGTTTGCAGATTGCACGCTTTTACAAGATGAAATCGAGATTCTCAAAACTATTTAAACTGTCCATTATTGACGTGTATCTCATAAATACAAGTGTGGGGTGGTTGTTGTAGTCGTTAAATCTTCGCAGCGAAATAAACTGCGAATCGTTCTTTAGTAAAGCTTTCTTTAGAAAGGTTTTTTAAAAATGCTGATAGCCCTTAATTTCCATCTTTTCCTTCTCTTCATCTTTTTTAAAATAGATACCTTCTTCAGGAGGTACTACTTTACCGATAATGCTCATGTTCACTTCTTTTCTCAGTTTTTGCATTAATGCTTCATTTTCTAACGCGCCTAGCTCAATTGTAAAGAGCAACTCATAATCGCCGCCGTAATAAAACGCAAGCTCTCTCAGTTCACGCGTAGATAACTCTGAGCATTCTTCACGTCTTATCTCTTCGCTCAATACCGGCACGTTATCTTCGTACAGTTCAGCACCGGCGTTGCTGCTTTTTGCTATCTCTGCTAACGAAAGAGCGAGCCCATCACTTATGTCAATCATTGCGGTTGCCACGCCGGAGTTCGCAATGACAATGCCCTCGTTGACTCGCGGCTGTGGCTGAAACAGTGCCTTTTTCACTATCTCTTCAACACGTTTCGACAATTTCAGCTCGTTGTTTATCGCCTTCACTGCGAGTGCAGCGTTTCCCAATGAACCCGTCACGCATAGTAAGTCGCCCACTTTTGCTCCTGCTCTCATTACGGGATTGTTCGCAAATCCGAGACACGTCCCGGTTAAGATAAGCTCATTGCTCCGTGTTATGTCGCCGCCAACGACAGCGGTATTATAGGCGGAGGCGCATTCTTCTATTCCCGTCGTGAGTTCGTCTATAAATGACGTCTCGGTCCGTGCAGGAATACCCATCGCGATAGTGAATGCAAAAGGGCGCGCACCCATCGCGGCGATATCGCTCAGATTAACGGCAACGGCGCTCCAACCCATTTGAAAAGGCGTAATACCCGGTGGAAAGTGCGTAGATTCTTGTAACGCATCCGTGGTCACTAAGAGATACCGATAGCCGCCTTTTGCCTTGTCTATATCTATAACGGCGCAATCGTCCTCACCAGCACCCACCGTTATGAGCTGTTTGTCAACCTGAAATTTCTTTGTTATTCGTTCTATTAATCCTATCTCGCCGAGTTCTTCTACTTTCATCACCATCACTTAATTCTTTTTGATAAAACTTTTTCCTAAAAAGTTTTAGCACCGGTTTTCTTTTTTGTAAAAAAGAAAAAGTGCTGTTATGGAAGAGATTCTCAAGAAAGTCGCTCACGGAGAACTGGGTATCGAAGAAGCGTGCAAGGAACTGAAGTCCGCGCGTATAAGGGAGCTAAAAGACTTTGCACGGATAGACATAAGCAGAGTGCAGAGGACGGGCATACCTGAGATCATTTTTGCCGCGGGCAAAAGCAGCGACGAAGTAGCGGATATAGCGATGGCATACGCAACCGCTAAGGATTTTGCATTAATAAGCAGGGCGCGGGAAGAAGATGCCGAAGAGCTGAAAAAGCGGTTAGATGAATACAAGGATTTTGAAGTTGATTATAATCAGGTTGCGAGGACGATACTCGTAAAACGGCGAGGATATACGTTTGAGCAACGCGGTAAAATAGGCATTATCGCGGCGGGCACCGCGGATATACCGGTTGCCGAGGAAGCGCGCGTTGTCGCCGAAGTCTGCGGTTGCGAGGTGCTAAAGGCGTACGACGTGGGTATCGCGGGCATACACCGGCTGGCAGCGCCGCTTGAGGAATTGGTAAACGAGGATGTCACAGCGATAATCGTGGTTGCGGGTATGGAAGGTGCATTGCCCTCCGTCGTAGCGGGTCTTGTGGACGTGCCTGTAATTGGTGTTCCCACGTCAGTGGGCTATGGTCTTGGCGGAAAAGGAATTGCCGCGCTTCTCTCTATGCTTCAGAGCTGCTCTCCGGGGCTGGCGGTGGTAAATATAGACAACGGCGTTGGTGCAGGAACATTCGCAGCAAAATGTGTTGTGCAACACAGAAAAAAGTAATTCAATACGTGCCGAAAATACCGAGTTTGGGATTCCTCAATGAGAAGAAAAGGATTCTTTGAGAGATCACCTTAAACATATTCACGTTTTGACTCTTCCGTGATATGTTATGTTCATTATCGAATATGAACACAAAATGAGATATTTTTATGATTGTAAATGATTGAGTAGACCACTGCAAAATATGGCGAACAAATTAATTGCGTGGATAAGGATACAGGAACTGTATAAGCATCCAACGGTGCTCTTCCCGTTCTTACTTGGGAACGCAATTGCGTGGTCGGAAGCAGGAGTAATAGATTGGCGTGTATTTGCCGTTTCGGTTGTTATAACCTATTTTATAACGAACGGGGCTTTCATATCGAACGAGTATTTCGACTACGAATCTGACAGGATAAACATAGAGCGTGTTGGTGGCGATAAAGTGGGAGTTACAACAACCGGGGGGACGAGAGTACTGGCAGAGGGACTTTTACCAAGAAGGCAGGTTCTAATTGCATCTGTACTCTTCTTTATCGCTGCAATTCCGCTTGGGATACTGTTACAGTTCCGCCTTAATACAGGGATATTAACAATGCCCTTCGTTCTACTCGGAATTCTGGGCGGTCTATTTTATACTGCACCGCCGATAAAAGCATCTTATCGCGGATTTGGCGAACTGTTTATGGCTATCGGATTCACTGTTCCTGTATTTGCAGGTTATTATGTTCAGCAAGGATTTAGCTGGCTTCCTCTTATCGTTGCGCTTCCCTGGACTGTAAATGTGCCGGCACTGAAGATAATTCGCGAATTCCCGGATTATAAAGCAGATTTAGCTGTAAATAAGAGAAATCTCGTGGTTATCTTTGGCAAGGATAAAATGGCGCCGGTTTACATCATATTGATTGTATGCACTTTAATCCTGTTCATCCCCATCATATTCATCGTTAAAGGAGTGGAAGTTCTGCTGCTCCTGTTACCCGCCTTCTTCTTGCTCCAGAGTTTAATTCCGATGGTTAAGGGCGAATGGAAGAACCGGGAAGCTTTGGACGTTATATGCAAGAATGGATTCATAGGAATGCTCTTTATACTTGTGGCACTTATGGGGATATTTGTGCTCGGCGGTTTCGGTGTCTTTCTGAGATAAGGGGAATGGAAAAACTTTAAAGTATAGAATTCATAGATAGAATTGGACTTATCGGGATGTTCTCCGTTCCGATCTCCCTTATACGTGAACCAATGAGAAAGAACAGACGTACCACGGTGAAATCGTTCTATAATCCTCCGCATTTGTTAGTGAAACAAGCGGTCACGATTATGTTATACGCGTGGATCACGGGCTGGAAAAAAAGGGCTTTTCTTCGCTGGACACTTCAGTTACAAAACCTTTTCCACGCAGGCGCCGGTGCGAGACAGATTTGCTGTTTCGGCGTGAATCCGCACGTAGTGTGGGAAATGACGGGCAGATGCAACTTGAAGTGCGTACACTGCCATGCGTTCGGTGGAGAGACAACTCCAGACGAACTCACAAAAGAAGAGGGAATGGCATTGATAGATCAGATAGCCGCGTTAGACATCAGAACATTTGTATTCACGGGTGGCGAGCCATTGTTACGGGAAGACCTTTTTGACTTGATCGCATACGCGAAATCAAAAAAATTCACCGTATTCATAGCGACGAATGGGACGCTGATAACGAAAGAAGTTGCGAAGTTGTTGAGAAAATATAACGTCGGTGTGGTAATAGGCCTGGACGGCATGAATCCCGAAGTGCACGACTCCATCCGGGGTATTGAGGGCGCTTACGATGCCGTGATTGCGGGGATAGAGAATTGCGTTGTGGAAAACCTTTATTTACATTTGAATATCGTGGCATCCAGGCGTAATTTCGATGAGATCGAACGAATCATAGATTACGGTAGTGAAATAGGCGCTTATTCCTATTTCATCTATAATTTTGTCCCTTTTGGCAGGGGCGAAGAGATCCGGGATTATGCACTTGGAAAGGATGATTTTAAAGCTCTTCTGGATTTGATACTCGAGAAGCAGCGAGAAGTGCGGGCGATAATAATTCCCGTGGCGTCTCCCGAATACTGGGCGTACGCGCTTCAACGTCGTGGAATACACAGCAAGCGACTGATAAATTTCCTGGGACGTTTCGTCGGCGGTTGTTCGGCAGGAAAAGGCATGATGTATATCAAGCCGAACGGGGATGTGTGGGCGTGTCCTTTTCTTCCCGTTCAGGTAGGCAATGTGCGGAAGGAAAGCGTTGATAGAATCTGGGAAAATTTGAGACAGTTCAAGTTTGAACACGATGAAAACGAGTGTGACGACTGCGAATATGCGCGGGTGTGCGGCGGTTGTAAGACAAGAATGATGCTGGGCGATTCAAATCGTGAATGTCTGGTGAATAAAGAAGAATAACCCGTGTAAAAGAGCTACGAGCTATTTGTTACCTTCGTATTAAGGATTCAGCTATCGTTGCCTTTAAAATGGAAAGAATCTTTAAATTCCTCTTTGTAGCAGGCCAATCCAGTTGTACCTTATCGTGTATGACCGAGTCGAGCATCGTGTCGAATTCGGGTTTCAATTGCATCAATCTTTCTTGTCGGATCGTTTCGTCATTTAGCTCCATTATCTCGTCTACGGTCGCTGTAAGCTCAATCGCGCGTTTTATACGCTCTTCCGTCCTCTTGAATGCCTGCTCGTCAATCAAGCCGCATTCCCTCTTCAGCTCGTTCAATTTCAACCCGGCTTGATATGCGCAATCTACAATTTCGTCCCGCGTCATCCAGTTGGTCTCATAATTCAGTGCGTATTTCCAGCTCGGCGATAGCATCGCTTTTCGATAGTCCTCCAGAGTTCTGAAAAGAATTTTATACCCCAACCGCTCTGACTGCTCGTATGCTATGCAGCCGGGATCAATAAAAGGGGAATAAGGCAGAATAAACGGAACAACGCGCGTATCAAATTTCTTCATCAGATACCCGCACCAGTCCACGGTCTCCATCGCCGATTCGCAGGTCTGCAGAGGGAGACCGATCATAAAGAACAGATCAAATTTATTGCAGCCTGCATCCAAACCCCACTCCAAGTTCTTCTCGATCTCCGCATTTTTATACCGCTTCCCTTCCGCCGCCCTTATCCGCTCGTCATGGCTATCGGGTGATATTTCAAAATTGAAGTTCTCAACAGACTCCGTCACGCGTTCAAAAAATTCCTTCGGCGCGGGCGTGAAGAACTCGAAAACGAGCTGATTCTTGATTTTAGCTTTTTTCAAGCCCTCTAAGACGGTGTAAGCGTATTCTTCACCGGACTGGAAGAGGTCGCCGATAATGAATATGGGCGCTCTTGTATATCTCGTGTTCTTGATAATGTCCTCAGCAATCAAATGTGGGTCGCGAAACGCGGGCTTCTTACGATTGCAGTACAGCGCCAGTGCATTCCGGGAACCGCCGCAGAAGGTGCAATTATGGATGCACCCGCGACAGGTGATCACGGGCGTTATCGGGTAGTCCAGCCACTCGTGAGATGCCCAGCCTTTCCAGGGGCTCAAACTTCTGACGTCACGGTATTTCAACACCGATTTGAATACGGCAACGTAATTATTGGAGAATTTGTTCAATTCGGTTGGAACGTGCGTGAATGGATTTACGTGCACCTCACCGTCACTATCTTTCCATACAAGGTTTGGGATGGTGCTGAAGGTAGAAGGGGACTGCTGAACGATCGCTTTCATGAGCTGTAACAAGGGCTCTTCCGTAGAATCGCCCCGTATGATAAAATCCACCTCGGGATAGCGAATCAGCTCTTCGTAGAAGTACGTTGCGGAGAATCCACCGAAGATGACGGGTATGCCGGGATGGTATTTCTTGCAGATCTTCGCTACTTCAAGGCTTCCCTGCGCATGAGGCAGCCAATGGAGGTCAATGCCAAAAGCCTTTGGGTTCTGCCGCCGTATCAGTTTTTCCGCGTCAAAATCATCGCTACTGAGCATCCTCACTGCCAAATTGATTATCCGCACTCCAATCCCATTTCGCCCCAGATGTTCCACCATGGAAAAGAACCCGATGGGATACATCTCGAATAATGGCGTTGAAGGAACGCCGTCAGCAATCGGGCCGAACATGAGCGGATACTTACGGAAATCGTACACGGCTGGTGCATGAAGTAAGATTAGCTGTGGCTTAAAGGAGACGATATTCATTTCTTCCCGAGCTCCCCCAAAACGAGATTTAAAACTTTCGGAACCGCTTCTTTTACCTTTACGGTCATTTCCTCCGTGAACTTGTCTATTTCCTCGACTTCTATCGCAAATATCACTATCTCATGCGGCATCTCCTCAGATAGGAGTTTTTTGCCCATTTCTATTACCGTTGGAAGGTTCGTATCATGCAGTGAGGTCGCGAGATGCACGGACTTGGAGAAATCCTCTGGTCTTAGCCGGTATATCTCCCCCGGCTCGCATTCATCCGTCTTTATCGCATCTATTATAATCACCCTGTCGTATCCCCTGATAAAATCCAGCAAATTCAAACCACTCGTGCTTGTATCTTCTACGGCTATCGCGTCATCCTCTATCAGCTTCGCCAATTCCTGAGCTACATGGAATCCCACACCATCATCGCCTAAAATCGGGTTCCCTATACCTAAAACCAGTGTCTTCACCTCGCCACACCCTGTATTTTATCCTATGACGATTTCCTCTATTATAAACAGTTTTGAATGAATTTTTATCTGACCCCGAACAAGGTTGTGATTTAAACAAATATCGAAAAACTTATATATGTTATACCCAATAAAAAAGTAGCCAAAAGTTATCGTGGAAAGTAAGCATAGACCTAGGTGATAAAAAATGGGAGAAGAGAAAGGGGATTTTGAGCCAAAGATCGTTGGATTTACCTGTAATTGGTGTACTTATGCGGGCGCAGACTTAGCGGGGACGTCGCGGAAAAAATACCCACCAAACGTTCGACTGATCAGGATGATGTGTACGGCACGGTTTGATCCAATGTTCGCGCTCAAGGCGTTATTAAATGGTGCAGACGGTGTGTTCATTAGCGGCTGCCATCCCGGCGAGTGCCATTACATAAAGGGGAACTTCTATGCCAGACGCAGAATAGCAGCAATGAGAACTATCCTGAAGCAGCTTGGACTGGATAACCGGGTCAAGTCATATTGGATCAGCGCGTCAGAGGGGGACAAATTCGCAACTACGATGAAGAACATAACAGAGGAGATTAAAGCAGTGGGACCTAATCCAGTGAGGGATGAGATACTATGAAAGGAACAGAGCTTAATTATGGGGATTTAGAAGGGTTTTTAAAGGGATTGCTTGAGAACAAAGCCGTGGATTGCCTGATCATGCCGCGTAGAGTAGGGAATAGCGTATCTTACATGCTCGTGAGGGACAAGGATAAGATAACAGCACCAGAGTCAGCCATCTTCGCGCCATCGTTCGGTGTAAACGCTGCGAACATCGTGAAGGGCTGGTTAATCGATGAGAAAGTGGGAATTGTAGCCAAACCATGCGAGACGCGAGCGGCAATAGAATTGATAAAGCTTACACAACTCAAAGAGGACAGTGTGCTTCTCATAACCGTGGATTGCGCAGGCACCTATGCGAATGAGGTTTATGCAGCGAATTATGCGGATATCGGGGACCAGGTGGACAGTGCGAAGATAAAGGAGCTGGCGGGCAAAGGGATTTCGATACGGGACGCCTGTACAATCTGTGAGAATCGGCTTGCAGACATAGGGGATATTGCCATCGCACAGGCGAACGGCGAGAAGGCAGTTGTTGCGGGACTAACGGACAAGGGCGTTGAGGCATTGACCGCGGCTGGACTATCGCTGGAAGAGAAGGACTTAGAAAGGGAAGCGGAAAAAGAGCAGATCGCAGCAGAGGCGAAAGCGAATTTAGAGGCTTTGCCGAAGATAGACAGTGAGGCGGCGTTGGAAGAGTTCCTACGGGACTGTATCGTGTGCAAGAACTGCAGAGACGTGTGCCCGGTATGTTATTGTAAAGATTGCTTCTTTGACCAACCTTTAGGGAATCCGGCTGGCGGCGACTTACTGAACTTAGCAGAGACAAGGGGTGCGGTAGCAGTACCGGCAAATCAACTGCTGTACCATCTCACGAGGGTTTACCACGTCTGCACGACCTGTGTTGCCTGCGGCGCGTGTGAAGATGCATGTCCGAAGGATATACCATTGACGAGATATTATCCGGTAATTACAAAGAAGGTGCAGGAAATCTTCGAGTACGTGCCTGGAAAGGATGTAAAGGAGCCTCTACCGTTCACCACCTATGAGGATGATGAGTTAGAAGAGTGCTTAATGTAAAATGCCAATAAAGACTTGGGAACTGGACCCGAACTTTAAAAATGAAATCCTGAATGAGCCGGGTGGAGAGCACCTTACAGCATGTTACCAATGCAGCACCTGTACGTTAGGATGCCCGATTACGGAAATCGTTCCGAGCTACAATCCGAGAAAGATCATCCAGATGAGCCTGTTGGGAATGCGGAATGAAGTACTGTCAAATCCAGATTTGTGGATCTGCGCAATCTGCCAGACGTGCACGGCGCGATGCCCACAAGACGTAGTGGTTGGCGATGTGTTAGCTGCAATACGGCGAATAGCGGAAAAGGAGGAAGAAGCAGGCAATCTAAAGATAGAGAGTCCCAGACCACTGTTTGAGAAGGCTTTCCTGCACACGGTAGAGAAGTACGGGCGGCTCTATGACATAGGGCTGGCACTGGAATATTACCCCAAGAGGGAAGGAGGCAAAGTATCGGGTATAAAAGCGATGATGAACGATTACAAGGATTTCGGTATGCGGATGGCCTTTAAAGGTAAAATGGGGCCGCTCGGTGGTCATGGTCTACTAAAAGGAGTGCTGCCGTCGAAGATAAAGAAGACGGACGTGATGAAGAAGATCTTTGAGAAGGTGGAGGGGAAATGAGCGAAAAGAAACTTGCATTTCTTCCAGGGTGTCCATCGGAGGCAACGGCACTGGATCAGGAGATATCAACGAAGGCAGTCTTCAAGGCCTTAGGGGTTGAACTGGTAGAGATCGAGGACTGGAACTGCTGTGGCGCGGCGGAAGCGGAGGATCCGAAGTTGGTGTACGCGTTAAACGCGCGGAATCTGGCTATCGCCGAGAAGGACGGTCTGGACGTTGTGACACCGTGCAGTATCTGCTATTACAATTTAGCGAGGACGAACAATGCGTTGAAGGCAGACGAGAAGTTACGAGCGGAGATGGCTGAGATCGATCCGTCTCTGAGTTATAACGGGACGATAACGCCGAAGCATATCTTAGACGTCCTCATGAACGACATAGGCGTGGACGAGTTGAAGAGTAAGATAGTGAAGAAGGTGGAGGTGAAAGTAGCGCCGTATTACGGCTGTTACATCGGGCGACCGCTGGAGACCGCTTTTGACGATCCAGACGATCCCGTTTTGATGGACCAGTTGATCGAGCTGATCGGTGGCGAGAACGTCCCGTTTAGCTACATGAAGACGAAATGCTGTGGCGGACCACTGATGATGACGAGAGCGGACATTGCATTTGAGATGGCGCGGAAGGTGCTGGAGACGGCGAAGAACGCGGGTGCGGATTGTGTCGCACTTGCCTGCCCGCTGTGCGGCATGATGCTGGATGCGAAACAGCCGGACGTGGAAAAAGCGTTGGGTATCAAGATCGGAATGCCGGTAGTTTATATCACGCAGTTGTTGGGTCTCGCACTGGGAATAGACCCGAAGAGTCTCGCCCTTGAAAAGAATACGATAGATACGAAAGTAATTCTGGGAAAGGTGGTGTAAGTAAAATGGGAATAGCAGTTATTGGAGGTGGGATTGCCGGAATAACGGCAGCTCTTGACCTTGCAGATGCGGGTTACAAGGTCTATCTGATAGAGAAGAATGCGGAACTTGGAGGTAAGGTCGCGGAGCTTGCGGAATGTGAAACGGGAATATCACCACTGGTAGTTAAGATTGAGAATCATCCGAACATAGAATTGATGCTGTCGAGCGAGGTAGAAGGGCTATCGGGCTCAGCCGGTGATTTCAAGTTGAACGTATCCGGTAAGGAGATCGGAGTAGAGAGCGTGGTGCTGACACCGGGCTACGACGTTTACGATGAGATAGCGAAGGGTTATGGTTATGGGAGTCCGGACGTTGTCACATCGCTGGACTTTGAAGGTATGCTCAGAACTGCAACTGTGAGTGATACGAGGGAGCTGGTGCGACCTTCGGATGGCAAGCCGGTGAAGAAGATCGGATTCATCAAGTGTGTCGGATCGCGATGTAAGGAGAACGAAATTTGCTCGACGGCATGTTGTTATTACACGGCGAAAGAGGCGTGGGAAGTAAAAGAGCGCTACCCCGACACGGACGTTTACATCTTCTACATGGATATACGGACATTCGGAAAAGATGAGGAACTGGTGGCGGATTTAAAGGGCAAATACGGTGTGAAGTACATTCGGTCACGAGTTCCGGAAGTGATACCTGAGGAGGACGGGACGCTTACAGTGAAGTACGAGGATTTAGAGAAAGGCACGGTTGAGCGGTTAGACCTTGATATGGTGGTTCTCGCAGTTGGACTTCTACCGTCAAAAACGATCGAGAAGCTTGCAGAAATAACGGGCGTAAAAACCGATGCCTACGGATACATTGAGACGAATCTGACGAGTCCGATGGAAACGAGTGTACGTGGTATACTTGCAGGTGGAGCGGCAACCGCGCCGATGAAGGTTCGAGAGAGCGTTACGCAGGCGAATGGAGCTGCATTAAAGGCTGCTATGTTTTCAGAACGGACAGAGATGATTCCCGGTCAGGAAGAGCGGAAGTACATTGACGTGGGCGAGGAGCCGAAGATAGGCGTTTTCATCTCCGGTCGAGAAGGCGAGATAGCGGGTTCGATGGATCTGTCCGCGGTTACAGAGCACGTGAATCAACTGCGGGGTGTTGCCGTAGTGAACAGCGAGACGAACACACTGAAGGAGACCATGGAAGCGGTCGAGAGTGGAATAGTGGATCAGGGACTAAACAGGATTGTCATCGCGGGCTATACGCCGAGGGCATACGAAGATCTGTTCAGAGATGCGTGTGCGAAGGCTGGATTAAATCCCTATTTGCTTGAGATGGTGAACCTGCGAGAGCAGTGTGCGTGGGTGCACGGAGCGGAAGAGGCGACAGCCGCAGCGATGAGCCAGATGACCATGGCGGTCGAGCGAGCGCGGTATCTTGAACCGATCCCGATTGAGAGTTATCCAGTGACACCGAAGGCACTCGTTGTCGGCGGTGGTGTAGCAGGAATGATCGCAGCGCTTGACATCGCAGATGTGGGCTATGACGTCTACCTGGCGGAGAAGGAATCGGAATTAGGTGGTAAGTTGAGAGAGATCACCGAGTTACGGAGTGGTGAGAAAGCTTCTGGCGTGTTAAAAGATCTTGTTGATAAAGTGGCAAGTAACGAGAAGATAAAGGTGTATACGGGTGCAGCGGTAGAAGACGTTAGGGGAAGAGCAGGCGCGTTTAGAGCGAAGGTAACCGGATCAGATGTGGACGAAGAGATAGATTTCGGAGCTGCGGTGCTCGCAACCGGTGCGATAGAAGCTGTACCTGAAGGTTACTTCGGATACGGGCAGGATAAAAACGTGGCAACGCAATCCGAGTTTGCGAAGATGCTGGAAGAAGGCACCGTGGTGGATGCCAACACAATTGTTATGGTTCAAGACGGGACACCGGGCGACGGAGTGAATTCAAAGTATAAAAGCATCGAAGTGGTAAGCAATGCGTTACGAGCGAAGAAGCTCAAGCCCGATTTGAATATCTTCGTGCTCTACCAGGACATCAAAACGTACGGTAAGTGGGAAGTGCTATACAAAGAAGCGAGAGAAAATGGCGTGACGTTCCTCAGATACGATGAGGAGAGACCACCGGAATTGAAGGAGGGGATTGTATCAGTCTACGACGTTATATTCAACGATGAGATACAGATGAAGCCCGATTTGGTGGTGCTCAGCACACGGATGCTGCCTGCGGAAGAGAACGAGAAATTAAGCAAGATGTTCATGATCCCACTTAAAAACGGGTTCTTCTTAGAGGCGCAGGAGCGACCAAAGCTGGTGTTTACACCCGTGGATACGGTGAACGAAGGAGTTTTCATCTGTGGTTCGGCGGTTTATCCAGCGATGATTGACGAGAGCATTGCAATGGGTAGTGCAGCAGCGTCGAGAGCATGCGTATTGTTAGCGAAGAATTTCCTCGAGACACCAGGGATAGTTTCCGTAGTTGATGAGGATATATGTGCTGGATGCGGCGTGTGCGTGGAGTTATGTCCGGTTGAGGCGATAGAGCTGGTGGACGTGCCAGTAGCTGCGGTTACTTACAGTGTGATGACAGTGACAAGCGGAACAAAGAAGGTTGCGAGAGTTGGCGAGGGGTGTATGGGTTGTGGCAGTTGCGCATCTTATTGCCCGTCAGACGCGATGTCGTTAAAGAACTTCAAGGACAAACAGTTGTACGCTCAGTTGGATTTTGCGTAAACGCAAAACCACTGAGTTTTTTTTATTTTATTTTTTCAAGACTATTAAAACGCCCGAATCCGACTCATAGCACCGCCCATCCATAATAAGCTCGTCAGTTACTTCCTCTACCAACGCCTCGTCTAATCCTTTATTCTTCAACGCTTGCACTAACTTCTCACGTTCCATACCGCTCTTTTCCGCTTTCTTCACTATCTCTAATATCATCTCCTTCGTTGTCGTATGGTAATGCTGCCACAAGCTCGTTACGGCGTTTATTGCCGTGTTCGCGAAGGCATCCCGCTTATCGTTGTCAAGTGCATAGTGCTCCAACGCTTCCTTTACGATATTCTTATCCGAAAACACCTCTTCTTGTTTCTTCTTTGAAGAAATGACTGAGTGTAATAGTTCTATCCGCTCCATTGTCCTCCATGCGGTGTTCAGTATCCAATCATCCCTTACCCGTTCATCTACCGCTCCAACTTCTTCAGCCAGTATAATATTCCTTTTCCCTGCACCCTCACGGATATGCACGTTACCGAGAAAAGCGAGGAAGGTCTTTTTTTCGCCTGCATTTGCCTTCTTTACACCTTCCACGGGGATAGCTTTGTTTGTATAGATATTGAGAGTGGCGGTCAAGTCATCTAATTTTATTCGAGTTATGTTCCCTCTTATCTCCACTTCTTGTACTTCTCCAATGCCAAAGAGCCTATAACATTTTGCACACGTGGGAGTAACGAGAAACGTCATTCCATCTTCCTGTATATAAAAATCACTTTGCAGAAATTCTTCGAAAAACACTCTACAGGTCGGAACCACCGTTGATTTTTTTCTTTGCATAGTGATGCATACGATCAGAACGGTTTAGTGATTAAATGACGATGATGCCGCCGTATCCAACAACGCTGGACCGATCACCAATGACATCTCCACTTGTGGCGTATTTTGCCACTCGTCCTTCCTTTGCACCGAGTTTTTTCGCCGCATGCATCATTGCCGCTATCGGATCAACGCCGCATGCGGTCACGTTTCGTTCGTACACCCGCTTGTAGAACTTCGCAACGTCCAATTCTTTTATCGCTTCTATCACGTATTCGTCCTTTGCCCTCGCTATTCTGTCAGGTTCATAGTGCGTGAAGTCCGAAGATGCTATTACAACCACTTTTTTAGCGATTTTAGCAATCGTGTCAGCCAGGTCTTCGCCTATCTCTCTCGCGGAGTCTTTATCAATTAACCCTATACAAATGGGAACGAAGCGGAACTTTCTATCGAAGAGAAATTGAAGAAATGGGAGTTGAACTTCTATGGAATGCTCGTATCTGTGCGCAGTTTCGTCAACGTCAATAATCCGTTTTGGCAAAGCATCCACAAATGCCTCGTCTACTTCTACTTCTCCTAACGGAGTTACCCACGTGTCCTTTGAAACGGCAATGGGCGACCCGATACCATGATGATTAACGCCGATAATGACAAAGATATCCACCTGGGGAAGTTTGGCATAGACACTCGCCGCTACGCCGCCCGAATAGAGGTATCCCGCGTGAGGGACGACAGCGCCGATAATATTCTCGTTCTCTTCTCTGGGTATACCCGAGAAGCAATCTCGCAACTGCTCTTCCAATCGGTCCTTATCACCCTCATAAAAGGCACCAGCTACTGCCGCTCTTCTCATATTTTACCTTTTATCTTTTTTTATTTTATCTTATTTAGCTTATATTATATCTCCGCTTCAAAATCCTCCGCGGTATAATCGAAGCTGAATTCGTCTTCGTCACCTTCTCTACGATGCCGCTCCCGCAACATCTCTCGTGCAAGCAGCCAGTAAACAGTGGCAAGCGCTTTTCTACCTTTGTTATTCGTGGGAATAATGAAGTCGATATTAGAGGTAGAATTGTTCGCATCACACAGTGCTACGATGGGAATACCCGCGCTCACAGCTTCTGTCAAAGCCTGCTCATCGGTCATCGGGTCGGTCACAACCAGTATAGAAGGCTCTATGAAATACGCGCTTCCGGGATTCGTTAACGTTCCGGGTATAAATCGCTCGACTATTGCCTTAGCTCCTGTAACCTCCGCGAACATGCTTACTGGATGATGCCCATATTCTCTTGCGGATACGACCAGGATAGATGAAGGGTCATAATTAGCTAAAAACCGTGCTGCTATCCTCAGTCGCTCATCCATCATCTTTATATCTAACAGATACAAGCCGTCAGGTCTCGCTTGATAAATGAACTTCTTCATATCACCGGTTTTCTGCTGCGTTCCTATATGAACGCCACTCGCTAAGTAATCCGTGCCGGGTATTAGCGTCTCCTCATTTTCCTTTTCCTCTGCCATATTGGTATTTACCTCTTTTTATTATTATTCACCGGACTAATATATAAATATGGATAGTGGAGCGGGAGAAGAAGCAGTAAAGAGGTGTATAGAGGATTTAAGGAAGAAGATTCACTATCACAATTACCGGTATTACGTGTTGGATGAGCCAGAGATTTCAGATGCCGAATACGACAGACTATTTCAGGAATTAGAGGAACTTGAGCGCAAGCATCCGGAGCTGGTAACGCCTGATTCTCCAACACAGAGGATTGGAGTGAAGCCGTTGGAGGAATTTGGTGCGTACGAGCATAGTATACCGATGCTGAGCTTGAATAGCGTTATTAACGAGGAGGAGGTGAGGGAGTTCGATGAACGAGTGCGAAGGATGCTTGGAAGCGAGGAGATAGAGTATGTAGTGGAGCCGAAGATAGATGGGCTGGCGATGGAGCTCGTGTATGAGAATGGCGTTTTCACCGTTGGTAGTACACGGGGAGACGGAAAGACTGGCGAGAACATAACACAGAATCTGAGGACGGTAAAGACGATTCCGCTGCGTATTTTCTCTGATTCTAATTCTGATTCTAATTCTAATTCTGATGACGGCTTGCCATTGCTGGAAGTCCGAGGGGAAGTTTTTATACCTGTGAGCAAATTCAAAGCGCTGAATGCGGCGTTGGGGGAGAAGGAGGAGAAGATGTTTGCAAATCCGAGGAATGCTGCTGCGGGCTCTGTAAGGCAGCTTGACCCGCGGGTTACCGCTTCTCGGCCCCTTGATTTCTTCGCGTATGGGATTGGCAGAATTGAAGGGAAGGAGTTTTTAGCACAGTGGGAAGTACTGGAGTATCTGCGAAGGATTGGTTTTAGAGTAAGTCCTTTGATAAGGCGGTTTAAGGGTGTCGAGACTGTGATTCACTACCATGACGATGTGAATGAGAAACGGGATGAGTTGGATTATGAGATTGACGGCATTGTGGTGAAGGTAAATAGCGTAGCGCAACAAGACATGCTGGGAACGATTTCAAGGAGCCCGCGCTGGGCACTCGCGTACAAATTCCCAGCGCGGGAGGAGTTTACGCGGGTGAACGA
>DAOUYX010000095.1 GCA_030665925.1 Methanosarcinales archaeon
AGAAAGCATTGCTTAGTTATCCACATTGACCCGAAATTTTTATTATCTATCAACAAGATTTGCCGGTATTGCCCCAACTGTGATTTGATCATTGTCAAACAGGCGGAGTTAGAAGGTCTCCTTGCTGCCATCTGTGAACAATACGCACCAGATATTATAGGTAATGAGTATTTTGTTTTTGGCACAATGGACAGAAAAGATTGGAAAGAAGCACAGGCAGGAAAGATAAGCCAGCAAGAGGGTATAAAACGCGCATATCCTTTCAAGGAGGTTTTGAAGTTTGAGGTACGTCCGGGAGGGTGGTATCCTGGAAACCGGTAAAATCTTAGTCGTGTTTCTATAAAGATCGGTTAAAATAACTGCGGGGAAACACTTCCACTCTTTTAAGCGCCTTTGTACTCTGTCAACCCTTTTGTCCACATTCAGTCACCCAGCAACCGTGAAAGCATACTTTTCCTCTCCTCTTTCTCCTCTGCAGTCCATTCGGCAGTTTTCGACACCACCTCTTTTTTCTCTACTCCCCTCGTTTCCGCAGCTCTACCGCCATGTTCACTTCTTCGCACTCGCACGTCAACCATTATAGGCATCTCTATGCTCGGGCTCGATAGTAACGCAACACCCTGAGGTATTCTTTTGATCTCCTCCTCCATCTCGCTGCTCATGAACTCCAGACCTCTGCTCAACGCCTTGATGTCATTGGGATTCGTCACTTTCAGGATTATCTGCGTATTACACTGCGAGATAACGTTTTTATCCACACGCGCGGGTCTTTGCGAGATGACCAGCAGCCCCAGCCCGAACTTCCTGCCCTCCGAAGCGATGGTCCGCAGAATATTGGAGCTGACCGCCTGTCCAAACCCCCGTTCGGGACAGAAGTTGTGCGCCTCTTCGATGACAAGCAGAAACGGAGGAATCTTCCCCATCTTCCGGCCTTCAAATACCTCTTTGCAGAGCCGGTAAACAATCAACTGCTGCAATTTCGGATCGGCACCTTTCATATCTATTATGGACACCTTGCCCACTTTGACGAGCTCTTCTATACGTGTCGGGCTGTCAGATAGTATGCCCGTCTCCCGGATTCGTTCGAGGAAGTGAATAATCCGCCATTTAGTAGTGCTTTTGCTCTCTGCAACCTCTTTTATGATGTCGTCAACGGTATAGAACTCCTTTTGCGTTTTGATTTCGTTTATACACTGGTATAAAACGCCCAATTGCGCATCAGACAGAGTAAAGAAATCGTATAATTCGTTTACGCTCAAATTTATGCCATCTATGCGGAACAACTTGTCGGCATCGGGATTAATGGAGAAATTGGACGGTGTGTAAACCACAACTTGCGAGGCGTACCCTTTTGGAGTGATGCCGAATTTCTCCATCTGTCTCCGCTCTTCTTCACTCCGGTTCTCGTACTTCAACGAGAGATACTCGCCGTGCGGGTCGATGATGAGTAACGGCACGTTCTTGTCGAGCAACTCCTCTATGAGCACGCCCGCAGTGTACGATTTCCCACTGCCCGTCTTCGCTAATATGCTGCAGTGCTTCTGGATGAGTTCATCTTTCCGCAGATACACCGGAATGTTGCGTCCATCCAGCATACCCAGGTGTATCCCACCGGATTTGAGCCCCAGTGTGTCCATGACGAACGCCTGATCTGCTTTGAACACCTTCTCATCGCGTACGAGTGTGCTTTTCGGCTGCATTAAAAACCCGCGTTCGTCTTTATAGCCAATAATCTCTACGGTAGCTGTTTTCTTCTCTGCATCCACTATAGATGTAACCCTTCCCAGTATCCAGCCATCTAACTCGTTCCATACCTTTACATACTCGTTTCTTCTTACCGCTCCCGCAACGGTAAAATCGAACTCGTGCAGCCCAACGTCACCCGCAATTGTGCCTACTAACTTATACATTTTACGTCGGATACCACTCCTTCCAATTACTATATGAAGGTACTTATCGGTAAGTAGCTGCTACTTACGCTAAACTATACCCATCAAATTAATACCGCATTCACGATCCCCTCTTGACCCGGTCTGCTGGTCACCACCGCATCGCCAATCTCAGTCTCTATTATTGCGCCTTTTGTCGTGATGTTCCGGCGTGCGTAGAACGGATTTGCCGGATTGTCTTTCACGGTTATTATTTTAGCCGTTTTTGTGGTTCCACTTCTCGGATCTGCGACATTTGCAAATTCGCACCTGAGCAACCGCATTTTCACGTTGCCACCTCGCGTTCTGATCTTTCTTCTTCGTGTCTCTCCGATAGTAGTGTCTGCGGCGGGTCTACCCGCCTCGTGTTCCCTCTTCCTCCGGTTAAGGTGAAGCCTTCCCCCGGTGTACTTTCTCCTTGATTTACCTTGCCATCTCATTTTTTACGGACCCACAAACCCACATTCATCACACTTGTATAAATTACTTTGCTTTCTGCATTTCGCGCATCTACCTATCTCGCTCTCTCCGCAGCTCGGGCACGGAAATACGGTGAATCCCTTCTCCAACAGCTTTACTCCGCAGGACGTGCAATACTCTGTCATAACATGCTCCTCTTCTTTTTATTTCTATTTCTATTTTTCTTACGATGTCTGCCTTTTCTTCGTTCGCCGTCACGCTTGTCATAGCCACCACGGTGGACGGCATACTATACTTACATCTCCCTCCATTAATAATAAAATCTGCATCTATTTCTACTTCTTCTACACGAGCCGGTGGATTCTGTCCGGATATATTCGCGCTTGTCGAGGTTATCGGTCCCGTTTCTTCTATTATGCTCACTGCTATTTTGTTATCCGGGAATCGCACACCAATGACATCGGATCCAGCAGTTAAGACATCAGGCACAATATCTCTCTTTTTCAATAATACCGTGACTGGTCCGGGTAGCAGCTCGGTCAGAATAGCTAACAAGTCTGGATCTATATATGCAACGGTCTGCAACATCTCGAATGAGGAAACAGCGAGAGAGAGGGGTTGTGACAGGCCTCTTTGTTTTAGCTCGTATACCTTACGCACTGCTTCTTCCGAGAACGCATCGGCACCTAATCCGTACACCGTTTCCGTGGGATAAACTACCGTGCCCCCACTTTTTATTACGTTTATCGCAGTCCTTATTTTGTCTTCTATTTCGCTTTGCATCTTGTATATGAAGTTCAACTTCTCCTGAGAAGTTCGCTCCCCGTATATTTTTGAACTTTAAGTAAACCACCCATCAGGATTTATAAGGAAATCCAGCTTTTCGGGCTCTCTCAGTAGTTCATACATCTCTAAGCATTTGCCGAGTTCTAATTCCTTTAGCCATGTATCAGAAGCCTTTAAGAATCTAATATCCGGCACCGTTTCGTAACGTTCGTCCTTTATAAACGCGCCAGTTGCCAGTTCAAAATAAGCCGCACCGCCTCGCCTCTTCATCGGCTCGTAGATCGAGGAGAACGTTCTTGCAACCCAGTTAGCCATCTTTAACGTCGCTTTTGAAGGGTTAATCGTAACATGCCCGTAATTAGGCGGGATTATAACCGTATCCCCCTTTTTCGCTTTTACCACTACGACTTCGGTTATCTTTTCAATGCCTCCTTCCTCTTCCCGTTTTTGCAAGAGATAATGCGCTTCGCCTTCTAATACTTCGTACATCTCCGGATAGGTTAGTTTTGAACCCGTGAGATAAGGATGATAATGACCCGCGGTTTTAACAAATTCCGAGCCGAGAATGTTCGGAGGGATAATCGTGATGTCGTATCTCAGTCCTCGTTCCTTTATCTTATTCGCATCCTCTTCGTCCTTCGAGACATCTCTGAACATATAATACAGCTCCATATCCATGTTCGCACTTGCTAAAAAACGCTTATCAAAAACGACTTCCTTCATCTCCTCTAACGTCCTTACCACCGGGGAAAACGTTCTTTTTCCGAACTTTAGTTCAGTCCATGTCTCCATTTCAAACCCTTCTCTTTTATAAAAAAAGCGTCTTCGGAAAAGAAAACCTTTTTGCTTCGCAAACCTCTTATGAAACAAAACATGATAGGATGGATTTTAAAACACAGGACACTTAAAGCATTGCCTGTTCTTCTGTTGCTCCTGGCATCTCTATTCTCACCACTTGCATCTCTCGTTTCAGCGCTGCTTTTTACTCTTTTCATCCCGGGCTACATAATAGTAGAGCATTACTTCAAACACCTGAATATTCAAGAGAAGCTGCTATTATACCTGCTTCTCAGTGTGCTGGTCTCTACACACCTTATTTACTTCCTCTCGCTTGCTTTTGGCTATTCCCGGCATACGATTCTAATTGCTTTTTTCGTTTTGCTTGCATTTCTTCTCCTTTTTCTCCTGTGCAATACTAAAACAGAAACCCGGAGAAGTAATTTACATTTGCACTCGCTGAAAGGAGTATTGTTAAGTTCTGGAATTGCGCTCTTCGCTTATCTCGTGCTCAGCAAAAGTGTCTGGGTCTGGCATCGAGGTTACATCGTTTTGACCGGCTCTAATTGGCAAGACACACCAATGCACTACGGAATAATCGAAAGCATAAATAATGGAAACTTTCCACCCCAAATGCCTTATTACGCCGGTGCTAACCTGTCTTACCATTACTTCGTGGATTTTCACACTGCGATTTTAGAGAAAGCTTTTGGTGCGTTCTTACCTTGCTTAATTGTTTATACAAATGTGATTTTCGTGTTCCTCTTTGCACTCTCGCTTTACGTTCTCGCGTCGTATCTGAAGAACGAAAGAGCAGGTGCCTTTGCCACAGTACTTGGAACGCTTGGTGCGGGTTTTTCATATTTGCTCTTCTTCTCAGCACTCCTTAACGGGCAGTTTGAGCCCACTACGAATTACTTTTTCGAATACGGAAAGTTCTTCGCGATACCGCCGATTTTCGATAACCTGTTGCAGCAGCGCCCTCAGCTCATGGGGCTTCCCACGCTCACCACTTCGGCTTATTTCTTCTATAAAGGCTCACGTGCATGTTCTCGCTCGTGCTCGCACGGCGGCAATCTTGACCCCACACAAGGAAGACGTGAAATAGCCTTGGCAGGCTTGTTAGCGGGTCTTTTGTTCCCTTTTCATATACTCGCTTGCTTCTCAGCACTCCTCATATTCTTATTGAATTTCTTAAAGAATCGCTTAAGCACTCGTTTAGAAGGCAACCGCAATTATGAACTTTATTTCCTCCTTCTCTTCCTCCCTCTCATATCGCCTTACTTAATCCAAATGTTCGCATTCGCAGGTTCGGACATTGGTCTTAGAGTACTAAAACCCGCGTGGGCTTTTTATTTCGTGAAAGGCGAACCATTGATATTTTACCTTGCAAATTTAGGCTTACCCTTTCTACTCGCTCTCGCCAGCGTGCTCAAGAAATCCCTGCGGCAACATGGTTTCTTTGTCTATTCTTGGATGTTCTCGATGCTTGCACTTCCGCACTTCATCTCGTTCACGCCAAATGTTTGGGATATGTATAAGTTCTTCCATTACGCCTGGATAGCCGTTGCAGTTGCTGCTGGGGCTTTACTTGCAGATTTCGCGACTATGCGCAGAAGTTCAAAGTTTCATAAGGTTCTGGTTTCGTTTATAATTACGCTGCTACTTGTGTTTTCTATTTTCGCTTCCGTTTTAGTGGCAACTTGGAACGTATCCACGAACTATCCCTGTGCTGATGTTGGAGAATATGAGACTGGAGTATGGGTACGAGAAAACACACCTGAGAGAGCTGTGTTCTTGACATGGTCTTCTATTCATGCCCCGGTGAGCATGATAGGAGGAAGATTAAGGGTGCTTGGATATGTAAATTGGGCTTACGGGCATGGACTTGACATTTGGGAACGTGAGGAAGATGTGGAACGTGCTTACAGAGGTAATAGTTCAGATACTGTGGAGGTTATGCGGAAATACGGGTGTGAGTACGTGTATGTAGGGAAAGAAGAACTGCGGAACGCTCCAGAGTGTCTAAAGAAGTTTGAAGATTGCGAGCAGCTTGAGAAGGTTTACGAAGATCCTTCTGGAAGGAATCATATTTTTAAAATCAAAAATGCTGTTTGAGTGATATGAGTAGCAATAAGATAACCGTTGAATTCGGAAGAACATCCAAGCAATTTGAGGTTATACAACGTCCGATACCGCATATCATTGTTGATTCAAATAAGGAGTTACACGGCTGGTGGAACGGGATAGAGCCCTATGGCAACAGGGAATGCACCTCTGAACGGCTCTTGATAAACCCTTATAACGGTTGCAGCCATAACTGTCTATTTTGTTATTCGCATGCATTAGGCGGCTATTTCAGGCTATTTCGGGAGAAAGGAGTCGTTACGGTATTCAATGACTTTGCGGCGAAAGTTGCGCGGCAACTGGACGGGCTGACCTTAGCGAGCTGCGGGTATCTATCACCGGTTACCGACCCGTTCCAGCCGCTAAACGATAAATACGAATTGAGTGAGCAGATATTGAAGGAGTTCGTTGACCGTAATATCCCGGTGCAGTTCACCACGAAAGGGCGAATAA
>DAOUYX010000143.1 GCA_030665925.1 Methanosarcinales archaeon
GGCGCAATAGAGGATATAGAACTGGAAGAGCGAAGGATCATACTGGAGGGTGGTGATATAGTCGTCTTCTATACCGACGGTGTGACCGAGGTGATAAATAAGAGCATGGAGCAGTTTGGGGAAGAGAGACTCATTACGACTATTAAGGCGAATCACGAATTATCTGCAAATGATATGATAGAGAAGATAAAGGTGGAAATGTTAGCCTTCTGTGGCGATGAGCCGCAATTTGATGATATTACGTTAATGGCATTGAAGGCGGAGTGAATATTACAAATGGAAGACCTTTTTTGAACTCGAGATAGAATCGAAATTGGAGAAATTAGCGGAGATAGGTGATTTCATCACTGATTCGATGCGTGAATTTGGGTTGGAGGATCGTAAGATATTTGGAGTTCAAATGGCTGTTGACGAGGCCTGCGCTAACATAATCAACTACGGCTACACCGGGGAAGAGGGCATGATTAATATCTCCTGCCGGAGAAGTGGTGAGGAGGTCCTAGTGGTCATCAAAGATCGGGGTAAGCCGTTCGATCCCACGTCGGTCCCTCCGCCAGATCTGGATGCGAGTTTAGAAGAGCGGAAGATAGGTGGACTCGGGGTATATTTCATGAAGACGCTGGTGGATGAGGTCAAGTATGAGTTTAGGGACGGAAAGAATGTGTTGACGATGGAGGTAAGAAAAGTTTAGATACCCGCACAAAAGACACCTGGTACCCATACCCTTTTTGCGTCATTATTACCTAATAAGGCAATCGAATAGACAAAAATAGAAAAACGTAAATGCTGTAAAGCTAAAACTACTACCATATATAATTTTATGCAGGATATGATAACGCATTCGGCTAAAATCATCCATACAAAGAGGCCGAAATGAATAAAAGAAGAACAATAGCTGCGATAAATGAAAAAGTAGAACGCGGCGAGGCAGTAGTAATGACTGCCGATGAGCTCTGTAACCGTGTACGTAGTGGAGAGGAGGTCAGTTTTGAGGATGTAGATGTCGTCACATCAGCAACCTGCGGTGTGAAAAGTGGTACATATGCTGTTCTCTCTTTCAAAGTCGCCGAACGAGACGAGTTTGAGCGTGCCGAGCGCGTTTTCTTAAATGGTGTGCCGGCATTCCCAGGTCCTTGTCCAAATGAACGGCTTGGCATCATTGACGCTATTGTGTATGGCACTTCTCGCCGCGATGAAAGATATGGTGGGGGGCATCTTTTTAGAGATTTGGTCTCACATGAAGAGATAGAAGTCTTGGTAGAAACAGTAGAAGGGAAAACGATAGAAACCACAACGAATCTAGATAAAATCCCGTTTGCAAGACTCAGTAGCACGAGGAACGCATTTAGAAACTACAATGCATTTGTAAATCCCGAACCGAATGAAGTAGCTTCGATATTCTCAGTGAGTAAGTTTGAAGGTGCATTCAAAGGACTGACTTTCTCGGGCTGTGGCGAATTGAACCCACTGGAGAAGGATCCATTTCTTGATACCGTCGGTATAGGCACGCGGATATTGATGAACGGCGCAGAAGGCTTTGTTATCGGTGCAGGTACACGGAGCTCAGCGGAAAAGCCGAATTTGATGGGTATTGCAGATATGCACGCGATGCAGCCCGAATATGTGGGTGGTTTTCGCACTTCTGCGGGACCTGAGGTATGGAATTCATGGGCCGTGCCTATACCCATTGTGAACGAGCGTGTATTGGAAACCGCAAAGCGACTGGACGAAGAGATAAAGCTGAGTGTTCTTGATGTTCATACCCGGCTGCCGGTGGGTGAAATAACCTATGCAGATGTCTGGCGTGACTCGTCTGTGAGGTTTGACGTGCATAAATGCATCGAATGTGAAGAATGCCAAGTTGCAAGCATATGCCCGATGGATGCTTTTGATGGCTTGGCTAAAGAAGTGAACGCCGATTTGTGCTGCAACTGTGGCGCTTGTGTTCTGTCATGCCAGGGCGGTGCTTTTTATTGCGAGCTCGGTACGGTGACGCTTTCAGGGAGACAAATTCCGGTAACGCTGCGGCAGTCAGACAGGAAAAGGGCATTAAAACTGGCGGTCATGCTGAAAAAACTGATTCTGGAGCGAGATTTTACTCTTTCGGTGCCTGTAAGCAGACTGTAAAGCAAAACTAAGGAAAGCAAGGGTATATGTATAGAACCACGAGATTACACAAGTATATATTGACACAGATTAACACAAACCTTTTTGCAAGCAAAAAGCTTTACCAAAAAATATGATGAAAAGAGCACTGCCGTTAAAAATAGCCCAGTAAGTCCAACAAAGGAAAACAAAAAATCCGTGTAAATCCGTGTAAATCCGCGTCCTAAATTAAATTTATGGGTAGAAGTTATACGGTATAATGGTACAAAAACTAAAAAAGAAGAGGAAAATGCAAAACGCAAAGTATCAACTGCGATGTTTGGAATGTGGTAACGCAATTTCGGACAGATACACTAATATATGCCCGGATGGGCATAATTCGCTATTAAGAACCGAGTATAAGACGAAGAGGATAAGGAAACTCTCGGGAATGGGCATGTTCAACTACATAGACTGGCTGCCGGTGGATGCGGCAATGCCTATAGGTGCAAGCCCGATAACATACAAAAGTGAGTGGCTTGGAAAAGAGCTGGGCTTGAATAATTTGTTTATCGGGTTCAGCGGTTACTGGCCCGAGAAAGGAGCATTCATGAAGACCTGCTCGTTCAAGGAGTTAGAAGCATCACCTACTTGTTTGCGCGCAAAAGCTAAGAGCGGGAAGATATTGGTCGTACCTTCTGCTGGTAACACATCCAGAGCGTTTGCAGAGGTATCTGCCAGGACAGGAATGCCAGTTATAGCAATTGTGCCTAAGAGCAGTATTTACAGAATGTGGACAACCACAGCACCTGAGAGCCAGGGCAGTATCTTCTTAATCGCAGTAGATGGCGATTATTCTGATGCGATTGCGATAAGTAACGAGATAGTGAAGCTAGAAGGTCTAATTGCCGAGGGCGGCGTGAAAAACGTAGCGAGACGGGATGGTATGGGCGTAGTGGAGCTAGACGCGGCATTCTTTATGCATACATTGCCCGATCATTATTTTCAAGCGGTAGGCAGTGGCACGGGCGCTATTGCAGCCTGGGAAGCATTTATCCGGCTGATTGGCGATGGTCGATTCGGGGAGAAGATGCCGCGAATATTTATTTCGCAGAATCTGCCGTTTGCACCAATCTTCAACGCGTGGCAGGCAGGCAGAGCAGAGATAATCGCAGATAAAGATATGATAAACGCAGGCGAGTCGATAAGTGCGATGTATTCGGATGTGCTTTCTACGAGGAATCCGCCTTATTCTATCAAAGGTGGCGTTTATGATATGCTTGTGGGCACACAGGGTACGGTGTACGGGATAACAAATGAAGAGTGCCGAGTGGCGGAAAAGTTATTTGAAAGTGAGGAGGGGATAGACCTGGATCCCGCTGCGGCAGTAGCAGTTGCATCTTTGATTTCTGCGGTTGATAGAGGCGATGTTGGAAAGGAGGATAAGATACTGTTGAATATCACTGGCGGGGGTTATAATCGATTGAAGGAAGATTATAAGATGAACAGGATAGAGGAGCGGATGGTGATAAAATCGTCGGGGCAATTAGTGCTGGATGTGGTTGAAACAGAGGTGAGGGAATTCGTCAGGGGGTATTTATAAATTTATTTATTTAGTTATTCTCTAATATCGACAACTTTTTCACCAATTCCTTCTTTATTCTATTTATCGTGTGTTTCCGTTCTTCCCGCCCGCGTTGCGTGTTCTCTAATATTTCAACCCTCTTCCATTCTGCTACATGGCTCAAAAAGTTTTTAAACAATATGTAATTAATTAATCAATAATAAGGAGTTAAATATATTATGATGGTTGATAAAAACAAACGAGTATGCCCTATTAAAAGAGCAGGTGGACTCGATAATAGAGTTAGAAGATTATTGCAGAATCCACAAAAAATATTAGGGAATTATGTAAAAGAGGGGATGACCGCTTTGGATTTAGGTTGTGGTCCAGGCTTTTTCTCTGTTGAAATGGCTATAAT
>DAOUYX010000107.1 GCA_030665925.1 Methanosarcinales archaeon
TTCTTGGATTGATGATTTTTAATGAATGGTGAATATACTATCAATAGAATCATGAAGAAGGTGGTCGTTATCGGGATGGGATATGTGGGCATACCGGCAGCCGCGCTATTTGCCGATCTCGAGGGCTTTAACGTGGTGGGACTCCAAAGACGGTCACAGCGCTCTGGCTGGAAGATAGACCTGCTCAATAACGGAAAGAATCCTATTGGCGGCGAAGAGCCGGGATTATCAGAATTAATCGCAAAAGTGGTAGAAAAAGGAACCTTTAGAGTTACAGACGATTTTTCCGAATGTAAAGATGCCGATGCTATTTTAATCGACGTTCAAACTCCCACCGACGACGAGGGAGTACCACATTACGAGTCTCTAAGAGAAGTAAGTAGACAGGTAGGCAAACACATGAAAAAAGGAGCGCTGGTGGTTATTGAATCTACGGTCGCTCCGGGTACCACCACCAATATCGTGCAGCCGCTTTTAGAAGAGGAATCAGGGTTAGTGGCTGGTAGAGATTTCTCGTTGGTCTTCTCGTATGAACGTGTAATGGTGGGGCGGCTCATTAAAAATATCGTTCATCTGCCGAGGATTGTAGGCGGGATAGACGAAGAGAGCACTCGCCGTGGGGTTGATCTGTATAAGCATATTGTGAAAGAACAGATTTATCCTACGGATTCGCTCACTGCGGAACTGGCTAAAGTGGTGGAGAATACGTATCGTGACGTCAACATCGCGTTTGCAAACGAGGTAGCGCTCATCTGCGAAAGCCTTGGGGTTGATGCTTTTAAAGTGCGGGAGTTGGTTAATACACTGCCAAATGATCCGTCAAATCCTGCATCTAATCCTGTAAGGGACATGCACTTCCCTGGTGCGGGTGTCGGCGGGCATTGCCTCCCCAAGGACCCCTGGCTGTTGAAGTACGGAGTTGACACGTACGGTAAATTCAAGGTTGAACCGAATGTCATTGTCAAGAGCAGAGAATTAAACTTGTGGATGCCAACGCACATGGCGGACCTCGTGGAAGAGGGTTTAACCGAAGCCGGGCGGCAATTGGAGGGCGCGAAGATAGCTATTTTGGGCGTTGCTTTTCTGGAGAATTCCGACGATACGAGGAACACCCCGTCGAAACCGCTGTATGAACTATTAATGAAAAAAGGCGCTAAGCCCGTACTTCATGACCCCTACGTAAGAGATTTTGATGTGCCCTTCACCGAAGATCTCAACGCAGTTATCGAAGGAGCCGATGCCATCGCTTTAGTCACCAGGCATAAAGAATATTTGAATCTCAATCTGAATCCGATAAAAACGCAAATGCGCACTCCCGTGCTGGTAGACGGAAGGAACATGTATAAAAAAGAGGTTTGCGAAAAAGCCGGTTTTATTTACAAGGGCGTTGGAAAACAACACTCATAACCTGTATTTAACCTTCAACTCATTCAATTACGTTCTCGTAGGTCTCACGATCTATTTCTACTTCCTTCCCACAGCGAGGGCATTTTAAGATAACTTTCTCGCTGTCCTTTTCCTTGTCCTGGAGTTTCCTACCACAACGGCATACAAACCCTTTGAGGCGGGCAGGATTCCCAAAAACGAACCCATAATCGGGAATATCTTTTGTGACAACTGCTCCTGCGCCGATCATCGCATATTCTCCTATCCTCACACCACAGACAATTGTCGAGTTCGCACCGATGCTCGCACCCTTTCTTACCACGGTCGGAATTATCTTATCCTCACCCCAGCTAAACGCTCTGGGATACAAATCATTCGTAAACGTTACAGCGGGGCCAATCAGAACGTCATTCTCTATTTTTACACCTTTATAAACGGAGACAAAATTCTGGATTTTTACGCCGTTTCCTATCTCCACCGCCTCATCTATATACGCGCTCTTCCCTACAACGCAATTTTTACCTATCTTTGCCTTCTCTCTTACATGCGCAAAATGCCATATCTTTGTTCCATCTCCTATAACCTCGCTTTCTACAACTGCCGTAGGATGTTTAAAGTACGCCATTCTTTATCTCCTCACATATTCTCAAATTGTTTAACGCTTGCAATGGCGTAATGGTAAATCCCTCATCATTTTTCACGCACCTGATAAAAGCTTTCAATTCCTCCTTTAATGGTTCCACCTTATTCACCAAGACTTTTTCAATAATGTTCTCCTGCGTATATCGCTCGTTTTCGATCCCGTATCTTCCGGGTTTCCTATACACATATATCTCCTGATTCATGAAATCGCCTTCAATCGTGAATTCCTCCTCTTCTATATATATCGTCCTGATTTTCTTCGACGATTTTCTGCTTGCAGACAATGACACAATGGAACTCCCGAATTCAATCAAAGCTGTGCATAAGTCGTTGTTTCCAGCAGCATGTATCTCGTAAGAACCGTCAAATAAAACGTTGAATACAATATCAATGTCGTGTATCATCAAATCTTCTACGATAGAACTATCCGTTATTCTTGTGGATGTGGGATTGTGCCTGCTTATCTCAACGTATAGCGGGTTTCTTATTATCCGTTCGATCTCCCGTACAATCGGATTAAACCGCTCAATATGTCCAACGCCAACAATTAAACTCCTGTCTTTTAATAAATTTAGCAATTCCTCACCCTCCGCCACGGTTAGGGTAATCGGCTTTTCTATTAAACTGTGAACATCGTTTTCAATCACGCTTTTAGCAACCTCAAGATGATATCGCGTTGGAACACAAATGCTCACCGCATCAACCTGTCTCAAAAGCTCTTCTTGAGAATTGCAAACGGTGACATCATACCCCTTCAATATTTTCGTCTTCTGTCTATCAACGTCAAAAGCATAGACCTCTTCAATCTCCTTAAGCTCTGAATATATCCTGACATGGTTCCTCCCCATAGTCCCAGTGCCAATAACGCCGACTTCCATCTTATTTGTCTCTTTGGTCACACTTTCCTTTTCAATTGTATATAAACTATAGTGTTTCTTTGCTAAAGCTTTCTTTTTAAAGAAAGGTTTTTTATCGTTTCTGAAATATATAACAAATTCTCTTTTGTTAATGCCGGATGAACAGGTAAACTTAAAATCTTTTTGGATAACGCTGTAGCGATAGGACACTGGACGTTTTCATCTGTATAGCCCATTCGCTGATACTGATACAACGGTTGTTTATGTATTGGTAGTGGATAGTGAATGGCACACCCAATACCATTATTTTTTAGATATTCCATAAACGCATCCCTTGACATTGGAAATCCTTCCTCTTCCTCAATTGTAACCGCATACTGATGGTAAACGTGTCTAACCTCTTTTTTCTTATAAGGGACAGTGAGTCCGGCTACCTTTAAGTGTTCATTAAAGTATTCAGCATGGTTAACTCTTTTTTCGTTAAAATCATCCAGTTTCTTTAGCTGTGCAACGCCAATTGCAGCCTGTATATTGGTCATTCGATAATTGTAGCCCAACCGCGAGTGGAGATACTTTTGGCTTTCACCATGACTTCTCAGCAATCTGCATAAGTTCGCTATTTCGTCGCTGTTAGTCGTTATCATCCCTCCTTCTCCCGTAGTCATGTTTTTTGTTGCATAGAACGAGAAGCAGCCAGCAATTCCAAACTTTCCGACTTTCTTGCCTTTATATTCGGCACCATGTGCTTGTGCACAATCTTCAATTAAATACAAGTTGCAATCCTCGCATATTTCCTGTATCTCTTTCACATCAAACGGATGACCAAACAGGTGCACGCCTATAATCGCTTTTGTTCGTTCGCTTATTTTCTCTAAGATCTCTTTGGGATTGATATTGAAAGTTCTCTCATCCACATCTGCAAAAACCGGTTTTGCTCCCTGGAACAGAACGGCATTTGCCGTGGATATGAAAGTAAAGGACGGAACAATGACTTCATCTCCCGGTTTTATGCCTATTGCCTTGAGAGCGATATCCAAAGAGATTGTGCCATTGCTCACTGCTATCGCATTTTGCACGTCAACATAATCCGCAAAAGCGGTTTCAAATTCTTCAACTACTTTACCCTGTGCCAGCATTCCTGACTTAAGAACTGCTGTAACTGCTTGAATCTCGTCATTGCCTATTATTGGTTTTGTAATTGGAATCATTGCTCGTGCCACCCCTTATATCTTAGGATATCTTCTATCAACCTTCCTTCCTCGCCTATCGAATACTCCATCTCGTACATCGCCCTTTTTGAGTGAAAAGCCCTTATGCGTTGCACCCACGAGCCAGTAATATTCTTCAGGTAAGAACTTTGGTTTCTGTGTTTCCCATTTTGGCAACAATTTCCCACCTGCTGCAATCGCTTCTTTCTCTTCATACATCCACCCTATCTCTTAGCCATCTTTCAAACACGGGATCTTCTATCACATAATAACCTTTTTCCTTCTTCAAAACATATCCTTTCTCCTCGAGATACTTCAAAAACCGATTGACATTCGAGACCTTATCCCCCACCGAGTTCGTTATCTCCTTTGGCGTATGGCATCCCTTTGCGATGTTTATCACAATCAACCGCTCCTTAGAACTCAAATTCTCAAATTCCTCTTTGAATAAAATATCGCCTTCTTCACGCAGAAATTCTTCTTCTATCTCTTTAATTCCTTCTACTGTTACTTCTCCCCTTCTTTCAAGCATTTTACCAATGAACTGTATGTAAAAAGGTATTCCCGTGGAGAATTTGTGGATTTCGGCTATCCCTTCTTCCGGAATATCAAGAATGGAACTCGATAATAGCTCTTTGGTATATTCTCGCTCAAAAGGTTTGACTTCTTTTATGATTAATTGCCTGTAAAAAGGGGATGTTGATGAGAGAACCGCGAGATTCATTGTGCTTCTTATCGAGCCTGAGATACAAAGCGTTGTTCTCTCCCAATTCTCAAATATTGACCTGATTTTTCTTATCACCGCTTCGCCCACTTTACTGTTATTGCTCCTCAATTCGGAAATCGAAGGGAATTCATCTATCATCAGCACGCATTTCGTATCTGTGTTCTTTGCAAGTTTCTCCGGAAGAGAGAAAGTGTTTTCAACGAGCAAATTTTTGTCCATGTCCTCCTTCAATGATATAAGAAACTCCAGTTCGTCATAAACAATCTTTAACTCCGAGCGGTCGAGAATTTTTCGCAGCACCGCGAACGGCGTTTGAATCAACTCCCTCGCTCTATATCTCAATCCGAGAAGAGGTCTGTATGCGTCTATAATTTCCATGTCAAGTTTCTGACAGAACTCGACCAAGCTGAACTCAATCAAATCCCAGACAGAGAAATAAACGGAGACAATTTTATGCTCTTCGTGAAGCCTCCTTTGAACCTCTTTCAGAATTGATGTCTTTCCTATTCTCCTTTTTCCATAAACCGCATAGCCTGTGGTCGAGTTAATATCTGTCAACTCGGAGAACATCTCTTCCAGCAGCTCTTGCCTGTCTATGAACCCCTCACCCTTCACAGGTTTTAATGTGAATTGCATTTCAATCACTAATATGTTAGTAACTTATTTGTTATAAAGATTCCGTTAATCACGGGCAAGCTTGTGAAGATGCTGATTTTCATCTTTGAAATATTCAATCGTCTCTTTTAAGCCCTTTTCCAGACTATATTCACACTCGTATCCTAACTTCCCTTTAGCTAAGGATACATCTGCCAGCGAGTGTCTTATATCCCCCTTACGTGTCTTAACATAAACCGGCTTTAAATCATTGCTGATTATACCAATTATCTTATAGGCAAGCTCATTGATGCTCAATCTTCTACCGGAAGCTATATTGAAAACCCCCTCTCCTCGTTCAGAAGCTAATATATTCGCATGCACAACATCCTTCACGAA
>DAOUYX010000146.1 GCA_030665925.1 Methanosarcinales archaeon
ATGTTACGTTATATACCCGTTCAGAAGGTGTATTTGGCAAGGGACTGCGGGAAACCTGTTTCTGGTGCGGGGTGAGGGCTATGACGATTTCATTGCACTCTTTACTACCGCACTCAATGCTAAGCCCGAAACGGTTATAAGAAAGTATAAAGAGAGATCGCAGATAGAGTAGACGAATAAAGAGCTGAAATCGTATTTGAGGATTGAAAGAATCTATTTCAGGAAAAAGTCGCAAAATAAGTGTCAAACGCGAAAATATGAGCGAAATGTTTTACCTATTTCTTTAAAACCAAAGTTAATCAAAATTCTCTTTGAGAGATTAGCGTGCGCTCCTTTTCCTCAACACCAGATAAGCGACAGCTAATATGCCTGTGATGGCGAAAATTACCTCGAATCCCGGTGGTGTTGGCGTTGGACTCACTGCAGGTGAAGGACTTGGTGTTGGGCTCACTGCTGGTGAAGGCGAAGGAACCGCCGGCATAGTCCACCAGACATGTGCATGACAGTGCCCAACAGGCTGTTTCCATGCTTCGTATACCGACTCTTGTAGCGGTAATTTAACGGCGATACTCGTAGGAATGCCTTTAACAGTTCCATCCCAGAAAAGTCCTTCTTGGGTTTCCTCAAATTTGTTATTGATAAAAGACAATCCAAGAGGTCTCAAAAGCCATTTAAACGTAGCACGGTATCTGTCACCGGTTTTCGTTATCGCATCATGAACATCACATTTTAAAATAGTCGCTTTCTCCGTTTCGTCAAATCCTACATCAGCACCAACGGCATATTCTCCTCGTTCTCCATATCCCGATAATTTGTCGTTGAAGTCTTGGATTACTGCATTTTTAAATTCGTCCTTGTTCTGCAGAATCACTGAGAATTCGCTTTCAGTCCAGAATGATTGTTTCTGGTAATGAATAATTGTTCCATCCACTTCTACCGTAATGTTGCATTCAAGTAATCCCTCTTCAGGCATAACCCCTGCACCGATACCGATGAGCACGGCACAGACACAAATCGCCGCGAAAGCAATGTGTTTCATCTTCATCCCTCTGTTAATTTGATATTGAATGAATATTTAAAAATGATGTTAAGCTATTACCACATACTACCTACAATGAACAACAGAAAAATAGACGCAGTCTTATTTGACCTTGATGGTGTGCTGATAAACTCGTTTGAAAGCTGGTATCAAGCTTTTAGTAAAATGTTACGAGCGTACGATAAGGCAGAAATAAGTAGAGAGGAGTTTGAAGAGAAATGCTGGGGTCCTGACCTGAGGCATAACCTGGCTGCGTTGAATCTGGGTAGAGATGCCGCACGGCATTGCGTACGGGAGCAACTGGATTTGATAGAGCTTATAGAGCTGTTTCCCGATGTAAGAGAGGTATTGCATCGTATAAAAGAAGAATACAAGCTTAAGGTGGGGCTGGTCACGAATACGCCGAGAGCAAACGTTAACAAGATCTTCGAGCATTTCAAGCTCTCTAACCATTTTGACGTGATTCTTACTGGTAATGACGTGAAACGTGGGAAGCCGGATGCGGAAATTGTGATAAAGGCATGTGAGCGGTTAAACGTGAAGCCTGAGCATGCGATACTCGTGGGCGATACAGAAACGGATTATCAGGCGGGTAAAGCGGCAGGCTGTTTTGTCGTAGGCGTGGGCGCGAAATCAACGGGTGATGTGCACACAGAGAAGCTTGATGAACTGTTCAAGATTTTAGATTAAACCCTTTTCTTTAAACCTTTTTTAAAAAGTATGTATAAGGGTTTTGGTTTTCTAATTAGGAGATGTGAAACATGGATAAAAAAATACGAGCATCTGTTCCTGCTAAGGTGATACTCTTTGGCGAGCATTTCGTGGTGTACGGTAAGCGAGCATTAGCCGCTGCTATAAACCGTCGGCTTGCAGTAGAGGTCTCGAGTAGAGAAAAGAGAGGGTATCACGTAAAAATAGAGAATATACCTACGTTTGGCCTGGAGCTTGATTTAGAAGCAAGAAAAGGGAGAGACAGAAAAGTGCTTCCTTATAAGGATTACAGCGCGGCATCAAAAGCACTTGCGTATGTCAAAGGCTCGGTAGAATACCTTGAAGAGCGGTATGGTATAGGGGACGAAGGAGTGGAAATAGAGATAAAGTCGGAAATACCGCTTTCCGCGGGGTTAGGGTCTTCGGCAGCTACCTGTGTTGCTACTATCGCGGCACTCAAAGAATACTTTGGCGTAAAGGGCGATGTGGAAAGAATAAGAAGCGATGCACACAGTGTTGAGAAGGAGGTTCAAGGCGCTGCGAGTCCTATTGACACCGCGATTTCAACCTATGGCGGATATGTGTTAGTGGAGCGAAACGAGGTGAAGCGAATGCAGTTAGCGGAACTAAATTTAATTGTGGGGTGTGTGGGGAGCATACCGCTAAGTATGGACAGTACAAAAGCGTCTGATTTGGGCTTGAAGACAAAAACACTCGTTGCAGGCGTTAAGGATAAAAGGGAGATTTTTACGAGCATATTCGACTCCATTTTCGATGCTTCAGATGAAATAACGGCACGGGCAGTCCGGGCGATAGAAGATGGCGATTTTGTGACATTGGGTGCGCTGATGAATATCAATCACGGTTTGCTGGATGCAATCGGGGTAGTGCCACGACGATTAAGCGAACTCGCGAAGGTGTCACAGGAGTTGGGTGCTTTGGGCGCGAAAGTAACAGGAGCAGGTGGATCGGACGAGATGGGCGGTGTTGGCTCGGTTTTGGTGCTGCCCGGAGAGGCGGGAGATAGCATACAAGCTGCGATGAAAATAGCAGGTGCGCTTGCCATGGACGTGAAAACGGGTGGAGAAGGGCTGAAGATAGAAACATAACATAATTTATAAATATCTGTTATGATCAACCTGATGCGCCACACATGAGCCTCCGCTCATACTCGTTTGGAGAATTTAGAGGCATTTAATCCTTGATGCATCGCTCCACGCCCTTTCCGTCAATGTCTCTTTCAGCCTTCTTACAAACAAACCTTTCTAAAGAAAGCTTTACTAAAGACGCTTCGCAATCTGCAATTCCATTTGTAGCAGGTCTATGTCGTGTAATCCTCACGTGCACAATCTCTTTATTCGTGCATAGGCGCTGAAAAGCCTCGGCAATGAATTGTTTCCCATTATCCGAGATGATATACTTCAATTCCGGTGGTAACCGATTCTCCAATGCTTTGATCACATCATATGCGGTAATCTACCTCCCTTTTATAAACACGGGCAAACCGAGGCATTTCCGCGTGCAATTGTCTACAATCACTAGAAGTGTAAAGAGAGCGAAGAAAATCATGGAAATGAGAGGTGATAGAATAAAGTACCCTGAGGATGTAGCGGTGGAAGAAGGGGGGATGAGAAAGGAAATTGATGCGGACTTCGTAAAGTCGGGAGAGAAAATATGCAATATAGGTGAGGGAACGTGTAGAAAGTATAGAGAGAGAATAAGGAATGCTGGCACGGTGATACTGAAGGGACCTGCGGGAATATGTGAGAAAGAAATATTCATAAAAGGGACAACAGAACTTCTGAAGGCTGTTTCGTTCTCCAAGGGTTTTTCTCTCATCGGTGGTGGTCATACATCCACTGTAATGGATATGATAGGCATTGACAGGCGGGAGACCTTGAATGCAAATGGTTATGTAAGCCTGTCTGGAGGCGCGTTATTGAGATATCTATCAGGTAAGAGTCTGCCGGGGATAGAAGTGTTAAGGAGGCGCGAGGTGAGCAGTTTTATAGGCAGTCCAGTAGCCAGGTATGAGGAAAGGAAGGCTCTTCCTGCAGCATGGTCTCTGTAGTAAGAAGAGGATGAATTTTACCTAATTGCGAACCAAAAAATTTATATCTATTGCTATTTAAAGAAGAGTAGGGGGTATAAAAAATGGAAGAGAATATAGTAATAAGTGAGGATTCAACGGCAGAAGAAATCGCACCGATAGCAAAAGCACTGAATGATTTGCTTGTAATACCAGTGACAATGCGGGGCAAGAATAAAAAGGGCGTTAGTGTGGAAAA
>DAOUYX010000084.1 GCA_030665925.1 Methanosarcinales archaeon
TTATGAAATATTAAACGAGCCGAACATTGGGCAGGGTACCCAGCAATATGTAGAATTAAATGACTATATAAATTTGGTTAAAAGGGTTGTTCCGGTTATTAGAAAAGAGGATCCTAATGCAAAGGTAGTTATTGGAGCTACTGCTGCTTTTCGTGAGGAAAACACTAGAGAATATTTATTTGATATTTTGAAATCAGATGTAATGCCATTGGTTGATGGGATTTCTTTTCATCCAATGTATGGTGAGACCTCACCTCAGTATGAAAAAGAATATTACGATAATTATCCTTCTTTGATGCAAGAGATAAAAGATACAGCTTCTGCTCATGGTTTTAAGGGAGAGTTTATAGCTGACGAGCTTAATTATCGTACTCAACGGAATCCAAATATTTATGAACCTTGGACATATAGTGAGATTGTGGCGGCAAAGTACTATGCGAGGGGGACTATTATCAATTTAGGTTTAGGCCTTACTGTTGGGTTGTGCGAAATGGAGCCCGGTAATTATGATTTGCCAAAAATGAGACTAGTTCAAAACCTATCCACAGTTATGGCAGGAGCAAAACCAATAGATTTGCCAATAGAAATAGAAAGCGAAGCAACAAACATCAGGAGTTATACTTTTTCGTTGTCAAACGGCGATAAGCTGATTGCCTTATGGACAGATGGCGTGGTGGTGGACGAGGATCCCGGCGTGAAGGCCAATCTAACCTTCCACGGCTTTACCACTCAGAATGTGACGGGCATTGATGTCCTAAAAGGCTTTCAACAACCCATAATAACAAGCAGTGAAAACGGAAACTTAACTATCCAAAATCTAATCGTTAGAGATTACCCTATGATACTTCGCATCGCCAAACTAGCACACGGTAGCTGATCATGGGAAATACCCAACAAACCGCCAAGGATGCACCAGATTTCAATCAGGTGTGGCGTGGCTGTGGCTATTCCTCTTATTTTCTAACCTTAACATCAATCCCAATTATATACGCATAGGGAGCATAAGCTTTAACTTTCCGCGCTTCCAGTATTTCTACTGATCGCGACTCTCCATCCAATTCTTGTACTTTCGCAATCAATTTCTCTTTCGCTTGCGTTATTGCTCGTTCAAGCGCATCATGCTTCTCCTCTCCTTCTTCAGGGTAAGCGAATTCCAGATCATAGAAATGAAGCATCCCACCGTGAGGGTTGAGTATGCTCAGCGCCTCGCCGAGGAACAGATACGCGCTCTTCGGCAGGTTCATAATTATCCTGTCTGCCGTGTCCCTAAACTTCTCGTAAATTTCTCTTATATCACCTTCTATCGCGTCTATGTTCCTTACACCATTCAGTTTCATATTTTCACGGAGATACAATATCGCATCGGGATTGATGTCAATTGCCGTCACGTGACTTTGCGGTGCTCGTTTCGCGATTTGTATGGAGAAGGGACCGACACCTGCGAACATGTCTATTATCTCCTCCTCTCTGCTACTCGCAGTCTGCAATGCTACTCTATTTCGTTCACCCGCCAACCGGGGATTAAAATAAACCTTCTCCAGGTCAAGCTTGAACCGGCACGCGTTCTCGGTGTGCATTGTCTCCGTACGGTGTTCACCGGCTATTATTCCCAACCTTCGTGTGCGAAACACGCCTTCTACCGCCGAAATCCGTTTTGCTACCACTTTAATATTTTTATGACAATTCATCAGTGCGTGCGCTACGATCTGTTCTTTTTGCTCGGCAATCGTTTCAGTAAGCACCGCAATGTCCCCGATTACTTCATACGAGGGTTTTAATCCAACAATATCCTCTATGCTCTTTCTCCGTTCTAAAATCGTAAAATCTCGTGTTGTTAAATCAGCAGCGCCTATTTCTCTTATCTCTGCATCGGTTAACGTTCGTATAAGCGGTAAGTAAATGAACGTTTCATCTGAGGTTATTTTAGCGTCAGTTCTCAGCAGTTTTCGCTCTTTTAACGCTTGCCTGATTGCTTCGCCTCGCCTCTTCGCCGCTTTCACACACGGCAAACGTTCTGTTTCTGTTTTCATGACTCCCCTTATGTTACTCTATGCTCTTGCTGTACAAAAATTACATTTATAAGGTAAGGAACGGCTAACATGAAAGAGAATTCAGAGGGCTTGATAGAACGAGCGGAAATTTTGACGCGCTGGGACGTGCGGAATAAGCATGTGCTTGATATCGGAGCCGGACCGCTGGCGATTATTGCAGCCAGAGATTTCAACTGTGTCGTCACGAATATAGACATTTCCGAGGATGCGTTAATTACGGCTAAGAGGGATGCAGAAAAGGAAGGGCTTGTCGGGCGAATCACATTTGAGCACGGCGATGCAACCGCGCTATCGTATCCCGACAGGAGTTTTGATGTGGTCATCAGCTATGGCGTTTTGCATCACGTTGCACTTAGCAGAAGGATGAAGTTTCTTCAAGAGGTATGTAGAGTAGCAAAGGAGATGGTTATTGTAGTTGAATTGAATGCGTACGGCTTCAGAAAAATCCACGAGTTTGACGATTTCACGGCGGTTGACCTCAACTGGTTGGAACGAGCATTAAAAGCTTTTTGGGACGTAGATACCTACATAGGGACGTTAATGAATGTGTACACACTTTCTTTCTACAAGAAAGAACCTGTACTAAGAAAGGGTAGAACTCTTTAGGCGATGCTCCCCACGTAAAACGGCTTTTTGGTAAATCGTTCGGCTGAGAATTGATAAAGGGGTGGCTTATAAAGGAAGCGAATGAGGCAACCCCTTCCGAGCACCGTATTCACGTATGCAGAACGAAGCGACCATATTGCCGATTTTACCACTTTCACGTATGCTCTTCTCGTGTAGCAACCCGTACAGGAATCCTGCGACGAATGCATCCCCGGCTCCGGTCGTATCCACCACATCCGTCGGATATGCGGCGATTATATGCGCTGCACCAGTACTATCGGTAACATAACAGCCACGCTCGCCCAGAGTCACGCAGACAATCCGAGCACCGCGGTTTAAAAGAATGTCAGCGCCTTTTTCATAACGCTCTCCTTTTACCAATGATTTCAACTCATCAAGGCTGAGAAAGACCACTTCGCTTCGCTCTATCACCCCCCCCAAATCTCCAAGCTCGTATTTGAAACAGAGCATCCCCGGACTAAAACTGAGCTTTGACTTAACGCTCTTCGCCAATTCGCGTTGCATCTCCAACTGCTCTTCGTTTACAAATGAACTCGTATGCAGAAATTGCGCATCGTTTACAAATTCTTTATCTATATCATCCATGCAGAGCTTCTCATTCACGCCTGGATAGATGTACAGCGCCCGTTCGCCGTGCGCATCCACGAAACCTATCGCAGCACCCGTGTAACTGTCTTCTTTTCGTATCCGCGTCTCCACTCCTTCCTTTCTGAAATTATCTAGAATCAGTTCACCCTCTTCGTCGGTGCCCACCACTCCCACGAAGCCAACCTCAGCGCCCAATCGTGATAACGCAACGATCGTATTCGCCGCAGATCCGCCCGGCACTTTCTTTACCTCTAATATTCCTACCTCCTCCCCGCCTCGTGCTATTCGCTCCACGGCATACAACACATCGTAATTCAAGGCGCCCAAGCCTACCACATCCTTTTTACACATTTTTATCGCACGCTCTTCCTGTTCCAAGGAGGGAACAATCCTTTTGCGTTTCTATTAGAAAAGTTAGTCCACGCTTTTTAAAAAGTATTTTCTTCGTATACCTCATTTTACTAAACGTGGCGTGGCGATGCAGCGAGAATACGAAAAGCACGGGTTCTTCAGTTTTTCGAGCAGTAGAAACCGAGAACTGTGTTGCGTGAAGTACGGGGAAATCGAAATAAGCACGATATGTAGGATATTAGACGTATCAAGAGTGGAGATACGTACAAAGGAAGGTGATAAAAAATTTGTTCTTCGTGGGATCATTGCGGACGATACCGCCAAATTACCTTTTGTCTCGTGGGCAGAGCGAGAAGAATTCGTAAAGGATACGGTAGTGCAGATAGAGAATGCGTCCGCGAAGAGGTGGAAGGGCCTACCTACGTTGTATATCGGGAGAGACACGAAAGTTCGCATCGTCGGGGATGATATTGCCTTTCCACGTTACGCCGAGTTGATAAAGCCCAAAAAGAGAACTATAGGGGAAATAGTCAGATGCGGAGGTGCATTTGATGTAATCGTGGAAGGGAATATCGTATCTATCGTAGAGAAGCCAGACGGAAGGACGCTGGTATTAGATGACGGTACGGGTGCGGTATTTCTGAAGTTAAGAGACGAAGAAAAGGAAGAGCGTATTTATTTCGGAATGCCGGTTAAGGCAAGAGGAAATGTGGCGTACTCGGGAAACGGCTATGTGTTGATAGCGGAGGAAATTAAAATAAGCGGTGAAGCGTTTATAATAAATGAGATGAAGGACTTTTTGTGTAAATATACGTGATTTAGCAGTTTTTATTAACTAAAAAAGATGAGGAGAAATAGGAGGGGATACGAATGAGAGATGTGGCGATAATAGGAATTGGGCATACGAAGTTTGGGCGAGCTTCGAAGACCTCACTTGAGTTATTTTCTGAGGCGGCACTGCAAGCAGTTGACGACGCAGGTGTGGGCTTGAAGGACATAGAAGCGTTATTCCAGGGTGCCGCGCTTCCGGGTTTTGAGGAGGGGCAGGTGATGCCCGCGGGGTTCTCGGCTGCGGAACTCAACCTGGATCCTATACCTGCAACGCGGTTTGAAGGTGCCTGCGCATCAGCATCCATTGCGATACGAGACGCTGCACTGTGGGTCGGTACGGGTGAATACGATATAGTGCTCGCAGGCGGCGTGGAAAAAGCCTTGATGATGGGGACGTCATTTGCAACGCGGACATTCGCCATGAGTTGCCATGCGCCAACAGAAGGTCCCGCGGGACTTACGTTTCCCGGTGTATTCGCCATGGCTGCGAGGTGCTATGCAAAAAATTATGACCTGCCACTGGACACACTGAGAGAGAAAATGGCGCGTGTTTCGGTAAAGAATCACAGGCATGGCGCTTTAAATCCCTTAGCGCAATTTTATAAGAAGCTTAGCGATTTGAAAGTAGAGGATGTCGTCAATTCACGAATGGTCGCCGATCCGTTGACGCTTCTGGACTGCTGTCCGTTTTCTGATGGTGCTTCAGCTCTGGTGCTCTGTCCGGCAGAGGAAGCACGAAAGTATACTGATGAGCCGGTTTACGTATTGGGAACAGGGCAAGGTTCAGGCGGGCCGTTATCAAAGATGGAAGACTTAACAAAGCCAGTTTCACGGATAAGCTCTGCAAAAACAGCATTCAAGCATGCAAAACTCAGCCCCAAAGATATTGATGTGGTAGAAGCTCACGATTGTTTTACGATCGCGGAATTGATCGCACTGGAGTGTATGGGTTTCTTTGATTGGGGTGAGGCGGCAGAGGCAACCGCAGAGGGGCAAACGGATTTGGGTGGAAAGATACCGGTAAATATGTCCGGAGGGTTGATTGGTAAGGGGCATCCAATAGGTGCAACGGGGGCATCGCAGGTTTACTGGATCGTTAAGCAGATGCGGGGCGAAGCACCGAAAGGCAATCAAATTGACCCCGTCCCGGAGTATGGAATGACCGACACACTCGGCGGAGACTTCGGGACCTTATGTCACATTATTCTTGGTAGGTCAAAGAGGAAGGAATAATAAATTTATAGGGGGTGAAATGGTTACGTATGGTAAAAATGGCTGGAAGGGCGCAAGAAGAGATAGAAAAAGAGTTAGCGAAGGAATACACGGTTTTAACCTATGCGGACTATGAGGCTGGCATAAAGGAGGGGAAATTGTTAGGGCTGCAGTGTGCCTCATGTGACAAAATAACGTGCCATCCAATGCCAGTATGCCAGTGGTGTGGTAGCAGAACTCTGGAGCGAACGGAATTGAGTGGCGAAGGCGAGTTGGAGACGTTTACGGTCATTCGTGTACCATCAGAGGGATTTGAAGATGATACTCCGTATATTCCGTGTCTGGTGAAGACGAAAGAGGGGCCGAGTGTTGTCGGGCGGCTCGATTACGATACTGAGCGTGCCACGCAAGACCTACTTGGTAAGCGGGTGAAAATGGGCGGTGCGTACACGTACAAAGGCGATAAGTTCTCCGGCGGACCTCGTACATGCCCGGTATTTGGCGTTATCGAATGAAGTGAATGGACGAACGAAAAGAAGAAAGAGACCATGAAAGTAAAGAAAGTCTGTGTTGTGGGAATCGGCGTGATGGGGAATGGATTAGTGCAAGTGTGCGCGCAAGCGGGCTACGAGACCTCGGTTGTCAGTCGAAATGAAGAATCGTTAGAGCGTGGACTGAGAAATATTCAGGGCGGTCTTTCGATTTTCGTGAAGAGAGGACGTTTACAGCAGGAGGAGGCGGATAGTATTCTTGATGCGCTCCGTGCACGTGCGACGACGAGCTTGGAAGAAGGAGCAAGAGGTGCGGATTTCGTTATCGAAGCGGTTTACGAGGATTTGAAACTAAAAGAGGGGATATTCAGGGAGTTAGATCGAATCTGTCCGGAGCATGCCATTCTCGCAAGTAACACTTCGACCTTTCCTATTACTGCGTTAGCAACCGTAACGAAACGGCCGGACAAGGTAATCGGGACTCATTTCATGAACCCGCCGCCGCTCGTGCACGGTGTAGAAATAATAAAATCACTGTTAACCTCAGAAGAGACGGTGCGGAGAACGGACGAGTTCATCAGGTCGTTGGGTAAGGAGCCGATTGAGGTCAAGGATTCGCCAGGGTTCGTGGTGAGTCGAATGATCTGCTTGGTGATGAACGAAGCGGTGAGAATGCACGAAGAGGGGGTTGCGTC
>DAOUYX010000182.1 GCA_030665925.1 Methanosarcinales archaeon
GCATGTCGTGGATGAGTTGGAGCGAGGAATGCATGACGCACTGAGGGTGGTGGCTGTTGCATTAGAGGATGGCAAGTACGTCGCCGGAGGTGGAGCTGCGGAGATAGAACTGGCGCTAAGGCTGCGGGATTATGCCGCAAGCGTCGGAGGTCGGGAGCAGTTAGCGATACAGGCATTTGCTGATGCTGTTGAGGTCGTTCCGAGGGCGCTCGCCGAGAATGCGGGCTTAGATCCCATAGATATGCTCGTGGCACTCCGGTCTGCTCATGAACGAGGCGAGAAAAATGCGGGCTTGAACGTGTTCAAGGGCGAACCAACAGACATGGTGAAGGCAGGAGTTATCGAGCCGCTACGGGTAAAGACACAGGCGATTAGCTCAGGAACGGAATCCGCAACGATGATTCTGAGGATAGACGATGTAATTGCATCGAGTAAAGCGCAGATGCCAGCCGGAGGTGGCGGTATGCCTCCTGGCGGTGGTGGCTATCCGGGAATGGGAGAGGAATACTAAATAAATTTTTTTCTTTTTTCCTCTTTTTTTATTTTTTTCTATTAGCGCTGAGAGCAGAGCGTGTTTTTGATTTTAGCATAGTTAGTAGCATAAGGATGAGAGGATAGAGTAGAGTAGAGGAACAGATAAAAATGGGAAGGATAATTGGCATTGATCTCGGCACGACGAACTCCGAAGCAGCTTTTGTAGACGAGAGTGGCGATGCAAAGATAATACCAAGTGCAGAGGGCAGTGCATACGGTGGAAAGATGTTCCCATCGGTGGTGGCATTCACAAAGGAGGATCAACGATTAGTAGGCGTAGCGGCGAAGCGGCAGGCGGTGGTCAATCCGGAAGGCACAGTAAGAGAGATAAAGCGGAAGATGGGGACCTCGGAGAAGATCTACGTAAAGACGGTAAACAAGAAGTTCACACCACAGGAGATTTCCGCGATGATATTGCAGAAGATAAAGACGGATGCCGGGTCGTATTTAGGCGAGAGCGTCAATGCGGCGGTTATTACCGTGCCGGCATATTTCAATGATAATCAACGGCAGGCGACAAAGGATGCTGGTGAGATCGCGGGATTCAAAGTGGAGCGGATAATAAATGAGCCTACGGCAGCGGCAATGGCGTACGGGCTCGGAAAGGAAGGCGAATACAAGGTTGCCGTTCTCGACTTCGGTGGCGGCACGTTTGACGTTACGATTATGGATGTTGGCGAAGGCGTATTTGAGGTGCTTTCTACCAGCGGGGATACGCATTTGGGTGGCACTGATATGGATACTGCCGTTATAGATTGGCTTGTGAATGGATTTAAAGCTAAGGAAGGGATAGATTTGAGGAACGACCTGACGTCAATGCAGCGAATACGGGACGAAGCGGAACGAGCGAAGATAGAGCTCTCATCTTCTGTCTCCACAACGATAAATCTGCCGTTCATTGCGGTCTCGGAAGGCGAGCCGAAGCATTTTGAGGAGACGCTGACAAGGGCGAAATTAGAGGAATTGGCTGAGCCGACACTGAGAAGGCTGGAGCCCCCGATACGAAGCGCACTGAAAGATGCAAAGCTCTCGCCCGGCGATATAGATAGGATAATACTCATTGGCGGGCCAACGAGGATGCCGATAGTGAAAGAGCGGTTCGAGCGGATATTAGGGAAGAAGACGGAAGGAGGTGTGGATCCTATGCAATCAGTGGCACTCGGCGCGGCGATACAGGCTGGCATATTAGGCGGACAGGTGAAGGAAGAGATCGTTTTACTCGACGTTACGCCGCTTACGCTTGGTATAGAGACTTTAGGCGGTGTGGCAACGCCGTTGATAGAACGGAACACCACGATACCAACGAAGAAGTCGCAGATATTCACCACCGCGGCGGACAGCCAAACCAGCGTGGAGATACACGTCACGCAAGGCGAACGCCCGATGGCGACGGATAACACCTCGTTGGGGCGGTTCCATTTGGATGGTATTCCGCCAGCACCACGTGGTATACCGCAGATAGAAGTGTCGTTTGATATGGATGCAAACGGGATTTTAAACGTTACGGCAAAGGATTTAGGGACTGAAAAGGAAGCTTCGATCAGGATCACCGCGTCAACGAAACTGCCAAAGGAAGATATAGACGAGATGGTGAAAGAGGCGGAGAAGTACGGTGAAGAGGATAAAAAGCGTAAAGAGGAGATAGAACTCAGGAATCAGGCTGATTCGCTCGTTTACACTACGGAGAAGACACTCGAAGAGTTGGGAGATAAGATATCTAAAGATCAGAAGGAGAAGGTCGAACGTGCGAAGGATACGTTGAAAGAGTCGTTAAAGGGGGCGGACATGGCAAAGATAAAAGCGGATACGGACGAGCTGACGAAAGCACTGCACGAGGTTTCCGCGGTGGTGTACCAGGAAGCGGCGAAGAAGGCTGCGGAGGCGGAAGCTGCTAAACAAGGTGCAGAGGGTGAAGCAGAAACAAAAGAAGAGAAGAAGGAAGAGGGCGATTACGTGGATGTGGAATATGATGTGAAGGGCGAGGAGGAGAAGAAGTAAAAGTTCAGAGGACTTGCAGAATTCAACGGCCTGTTTCACTCAACTCCTCTTTTTAATTTTTCTACGCTTAAGCTTCATTAGCTTACATACAGATTTGCCAAATTTTCTCGCACAAAATCCGTAAAGTCATTCATTTTTAAACGAGGTTCAAAATCACAGTAAAGGCAAAACAGAAGAGAATTTTGATTATCAAGCAGTTGACTGTTGGATTTATAGTTTACATCACGCTGCTTCTTCTATCGCTTCGCCGCTCCGCTCATTGTTTCTTCCACATAGCTTTGTCTTTGGAACCTCTGGCTTCTTTTATGGGTGTTATAATGTTAGAGCCAATACCTTCTCAAAAAGGCGCTACGAAAAAAGCCTCTTTCCTTGCTTCTTTCATTTAGAAAGCCT
>DAOUYX010000074.1 GCA_030665925.1 Methanosarcinales archaeon
AGGAACCGTAAAAGTTGGTAGTTCTCGTCCCACGACAATAACCGCTCCAGTTCGTCCTTACCTATCTCGTGATACCATTCATCATGTCGCCAGATAAGAATCACACCTAAAATGCTTACCGCCTCCTCTACCTTCAGGTCCTCCAATTGTGAGAGCTTGAATGGCAGCCCACCTATGATAAACTCAAAGGGATTCTTGACTACTGGTAATTCCGCTAAGGATACCCGGACGTGCTTCATAATGCTCGGCAAAGCCATAAAGAGCTCCGACGTGCGCACGTGCCCACTAAAATATGCGATGAGCGTTCCTTTCGGCGTTGCAACGTAAATCTCCGCGCCACGCTTACCTTCACCAATCTTCTGAACGAGATGCGCCTCCGCCATCTCTGGCAGCTTTCTCAGAACCGTCGGATACGGAATGGCCGCACCTTTCGATACAGCGTACTTGCTGGATGCTCCGCGTTTGATAAGGAATTCGAGAATCCGCTCGTATTCATGCTTGGACGTTTTCATGATATGTTATATTCATTGCTGGATATGAATATAAAAGGCTATGTTTTAATAGTTGAAGAATAAAGTTCAGAGACATGCCAGTAAATAGAAAATTGATTCTGATAGCAGTAGTGATGGTCATTGTTGCGGGTTGCGCGGGATGTATTAATCCACCGCAAGAAGGCGGTAGTGCGGGGAATGAATCTCAAGTAGGCACCGCTGAAGGAAACATAGCAATGAAGGTAGGGACAATGCCGGACGAGGCTACGCTACCGTATTACGTGGCTGAGCGTGAAGGGATCTTCGCAGCTCATGGATTGGACGTGGAGCTTGTGCCTTTCATGAGTGCAATGGAGCGGGACAGTGCTCTTATTGCAGGTGAAATAGATGCGGGTGAGAATGACCCCGTGGGAGTGCTGGTGCTGCGAAATGCGGGTTACGACGCCAAAGTCGTCAGCAGCGAACTGAAAGAGACGCCGGAAAAGATGCGGTTCGCCATTATCGCCAGTCCACACTCGAACATAACCTCCGTCGCGGATTTAGAAGGTAAACAGCTCGCAATTTCTCGTAATACCGTTATGGAGTGGATAGCCGATAATTTACTCGGTAATGTGACCGTGAACAAAATAGAAGAAAAGAGAGTCCCAATAAGAATGCAGATGCTGCTCGATAATAAATACGAAGCCGCTACACTGCCAGATCCGTTAGCGAGTTACGCGATTTACAAAGGTGCTACTAAGGTCATCTCGGATTCCGAACTTGATGAAACGATCGGTTACACCGTGATAGTTTTCAGAGGCGAGTTCATCAATGAGCACCCCGAAAGCGTCACTAAATTCCTGGATGCGTATGACGAAGCGGTAGAGCGAATAAATGCCAATCCGGAGAATTACCGTAACCTGCTCGTAGAAATCGCGAAGGTTCCAGAGGAGATCGCTGGCAGCTACGAGATGGCGACTTACATGAAAGCTCAGCAGTATCCACGCGATAATTTTGAAAAAGTGCTCAGTTGGATGCAGAGCAAGGACTTGGTGACGCAAGAGATCTTATACGAGGATGTGATTTACGGAAGCGCCGGACATGATTGAAGCGAAGTCCCTAACTAAGACCTATCCCGATGGCACGGGAGCACTTCACGATGTCACTTTTGATATTCGCGATGGCGAGAGTTGCTCTGTTATAGGGCCCTCGGGATGCGGTAAAACGACACTTCTTCTTATCTGCTCCGGTATCCTGAGGCCAACAGAGGGAAGAGTAGTAATTAAGGGAACGGATGTGACAGCACCGTCAAAGGAGTTAGCACTGATATTCCAGGATTACGGCTTGTTTCCCTGGAAGACGGTTTATGAGAACGCTTCCTTGGGTTTAGAACTGCGAGGCTTTGGCAAGCGAGAGCGAAAGAGGATCGTCTCATCTCTTCTTAAAGACCTGGGTTTGCAAGGCTTCGAGAAATACTATCCAAAACAGCTTTCAGGTGGTATGCAGCAGCGAGTAGCGTTTGCGAGGGCATTAGCTTTGAATCCGAAGATCATGCTCATGGACGAGCCCTTGTCATCGTTAGACGCATTAACGCGGGAGAATCTGCAGAATTTCTTACTACAACTCTGGCGGCAGAAAAGGATGACTATGCTGCTGGTAACGCACAGCATAGAAGAGGCGGTTTTTCTTGGCAGTAAAGTAATCGTACTGTCCCCGAGACCTGGGACGGTGATAAAAACGGTTGATAATCCGCAGATGGGCGATTCAGATTACAGAACCAAAGAGGTGTTCTTCGATAAATGCAGGGAAGTAAGGCAGAGCTTAGATGGTGGAGCTATTTAATCACGGCAGTAGCGATATTCGGGCTATGGCATTTAGTAGCGGTTATCCTGGATTCGATAGCGCTGCCAACACCCGTAACGGTGTTTTTCGCGTTTATCGCGGGACTGAAGGATGGTCTCATCTCGCATCTACTCATCAGCACGTTACGAATAGTTTACGGGATTGCGCTGGCATTTTCCCTTGCGGTTCCTATCGGTTTAGTGAGTCACGAAACGCGAGTGGATAAATTCGTTGCGCCCCTCATCTATATGCTCTATCCAATCCCCCATATCGTCTTACTCCCCGTAATCATCCTCCTCTTTGGAATCGGCGATTTGTCAAAGATAATATTAATCGCCATGATCGTCTTCTTCCAGATTCTGGTGACGACGAGAGACGCATCAAGGAATATAAGCGGGAATTACATCTATCCCCTGCTGTCCTTAGGGGCGAGTAAAAGAGAGATATACAAACATGTAATTTTACCTGCGTGTATTCCGAAGATTCTTACCGCGATGCGGATAAGTGTGGGAACTGCAATTGCAGTGCTGTTCTTCGTGGAGTCGTTCGCAACGTACAGAGGGTTGGGCTATTTGATTATGGATGCCTGGAGTAGAGCGAATTACCCGGATTTGTATGCCGCGATGGTAACAATGGCTTTGCTTGGATTTGGCATTTACGTCCTGCTTGATCGCGTGGAGAGGAAGGTATGCAGATGGGTTTACGTCTAATCCAATAGACATGTTCACGCTTGGACTTTCGCGTGACATGTTATATCCGCTTCTGAATATAAACACAAAAGGATATGTTTATATGCGTGAATACCAAAAGCCACAAGCATACTACCGCATGCTGCAAAATTGGTGTGAGTCAAAAATGGAGGAATGGACACCGAAAACGATTGAGGAACTCTTTGCACTGGACGTTCACGAGCTCGGTAAGCTTGCGGATTCCATCAATCGGCGGAATGGAAATACCGTAACGTTCGTGGTTAACCGGCATATAAATTACACTAATATCTGCGTTTCTCGATGTCCGCTCTGCGCTTTCTACCGTAACGTCGGAGATAGCGATGCATATTCTATGAGCGTTGATGAGGTGCTTGAGAAAGTTGCGGAAGCAGTAAAAATGGGTGCTACGGAGCTTCATATCGTCGGCTCACTCAATCCTGAAATTAATCTGGAATACTTCGAGCGGATTTTCGGGCGGATAAAGAGCAAGTTTCCGCACGTGATTATCAAAGCGCTGACCGCGACTGAGATACAGTTCCTATCGCAGATCGAGGGAACGAGCGTTGAGGAAGTGCTTTCAAGGTTGAAGGATGCGGGACTGCAAGCAATGCCCGGAGGTGGAGCGGAGATTCTCGATGATGGAATACGAGAAGTTATCTGTCCGAAGAAGGTAAAAGCGGAAGAATGGCTTTGGATAATGGAGATTGCGCATAGCATCGGGATACGAAGCAATGCCACAATGCTCTTTGGACATATAGAAAAGCCAAAACATAGGGCTGTTCATCTATACAAGCTCTGGAAATTACAGGAAAGAACCGGCGGCTTTGTTTCCTTCATTCCTCTTCTCTTCTATCTGGAAAACACAGAGCTGAATGCGTTGGGGCTCGTCGAAGAAAAAACGGATGCTGTGGATGTCCTCAAAACGATTGCGATTTCAAGAATAGTACTGCAGAATTTCAGCAGCATAAGGGCTTACTGGGTTGCACTCGGTGAGAAACTTGCGCAGGTCGCATTGAATTATGGTGCGAACGATCTGGACGGAACGCTTATGGAAGAGCGGGTTACACACGCAGCAGGGGCTAAAACGCCACTTATGCTCCAAATAAATAAGATTCTGGGTCTTGTGAAGGGCGCTAACAAAATAGCCGCGGAACGGGATACATTCTACAATATTCTGAGGCGGTATTCATGAGAAGATGAAGATTAGAATTGGCAAATTCGGGTTATTGAACAATTATTTACCGTATTACCGGCTTGAGCGGAACGGGGTGCGGGTGATAGAAGCGCTGCCAAAGCAGCTTGCCGAGATGTTTGAAACCGGAGAGATAGATTTCGCGCCGGTTCCTTCATTCTATTATCTCCAGAATAAGGATAAGTTGAGAAGTTACGACTTCTGCGTTGCGGCGAAGCATAGCGTTTTGAGTGTGATTGTCATTTCAAAAGAGAAGACGCTTGCGGGGAATGACGGCTCTATCGCGGTGACTAATCAAACGACAACCTCGGTCAATCTGCTAAAGATAATTCTGCGTGAGCGGGGACTGAAGAACGAGGTTGTACCCGTGGACGAAAGCAGAGGAAGCGAATTGCTTAAGCAGTGCACTCATGCGCTTGTCATTGGTGACGAAGCTATCAAGGCGAGGATGGCGTACAAGGTGGTGATGGATTTGGGCGAAGAATGGCGTGAATTAACCGGCTATCCAATGGTCTTTGGGATTTCGACAGCGCGGAAAGGGGTGGATCTGAGTGGAGTAAACCGGACGGTTATGGACTCGGTCGAGTGGGGCGAGGAGAATATTGATGAGATTGTGACGGAAGCGAAGAGGAAGTTTGGAATGCCGGTGGAATTCCTCGAAGTGTATTTCAAAGCGCTTACGTTCCGGATGGGCGCGGTAGAGAAGAGAGGGCTGGAACTGTTCGAGGGGAAGTGTCATGAATACGGATTGCTCTGAATGGATGGACTATGTAAAGCGGAATTTGGAAGGAGTGATTTTGAGTTTTGAGGAAGCATTGCATTTGTTCGAGTTACCTTTGCCAGTTGTTGGCGGAATCGCAGATGAGATACGGAAAAGAAGATGCGGTGAGCTCGTGACGTTCGTTATTGATCGGAACATAAGCTACACGAACCGATGCATATCGAGATGCAAATTCTGCGCGTTTTACGCTAAAAGTGAAGAAGAATGTTATGTCTTACAGCATGATGAGATCCTGAGGAAGGTTGAGGAAACGGTTCACGCTGGCGGGACGCAAATCCTGATTCAAGGTGGGCTCAACCCTGAAATTGGGATTGAATGGTTTGAGGATTTATTCTCGACGATAAAGCGCAAATTCCCTGGGGTACAGCTTCACAGCCTCTCGCCGCCAGAGATAGACTTCCTTGCGAGGCACGAAGGACTGAGTGTGAGGGAAACGCTTGCGAGGTTGATGGAATCGGGGCTTGATTCCCTGCCGGGTGGAGGCGCGGAGATCCTCTGCGATAGGGTCCGAAAGGTAATCAGCCCGGATAAGGTCAGTGCTGATGGCTGGCTTGACGTAATGGAGACCGCACACGGGATGGGAATGAAGACCACGGCAACCATGATGTTCGGGCATGTCGAACGCAACGAGGACATCGTAGAACACCTCTTCAGGATACGGGATTTGCAGACCAAAACGGGCGGCTTCACGGCATTCATTCCCTGGACTTTTCAGCCGAAGCACACGGAACTCTACGAGATTATAAAGGAGCCGGTAGCGGTAACGAGATATTTACAGGTGTTAGCGATTTCCAGGATTATTTTACATTCTATAAGGAATATACAGGCTTCATGGCTCACGCAGGACTTTGAAGTGGACCAATTGGCGTTGTTCTTCGGTGCGAACGATTTCGGCGGTACGATACTGGAGGAGAACGTGGTGACTGCGGCTGGTAAGGAGTACAGACCGGCGAAGGTCGAGGAGATCAAAAAAGCGGTGGAATCGGTTGGCAGACCCGTAGCGCAGAGGAATACGCGTTATGAGATTGTGTGATTGTGAAAATTCGACTTGGGTGTTTACAGGTATTTAGAGAACTCATCTTCATTTACTTTTGCCAATTTTAGAACTCCTTTCAGTGTTCCTATTTTCAGTTCTTTATGCATGGGGACAACAGTTCCCACTTTTCCCTCAGGAGTCTTTTTTGATAATCTAACGTGGCTACCAGTTCTACCACTAATCGCAAACCCCAGTTTGTTACAAAGAATTCTAACTACTTTTTCTCCTGAAACTTTCCTAAGCTTTGGCACTGACTGCTACCTCAAACGTTGTCATCAATGTCTTTCTCTCTTCCTTTAAAGGAAACTCCTCCAAATAAAGCTCAGTAGCCTCTTTAAGATTCTTTATAGCCTCTTCTATTGCCTTCCCTTGACTTACTGTGCCAACTTCCGGACACTCCGCCACATACATACCCTCTTCTTTATGTAATACTGCCGTAAGCGTCTGCATCTTTATCCACTCACTTATAAATAGTGTTTCTACTACTTAAATCCTCTGTATTAAATTCAAACGTTGTCGATGCCATCATAATTTTTAACATCTAAAATTTTCAGAACCTTCTTTATATCCCTAACCTAATGATACTAAACCATGATCATAGCACACACACCAGATGCAGACGACGCATTCATGTTCTACGGAATGCTAAGCAGCAAAGTCACTGCCAATTTTGGAATAAAGCACGTAGTTGAGGACATTGAAACGCTGAACAAAAGAGCGTTCAGGGGTGAGTTAGATGTCACGGCGCTATCCGCTCACGCTTATGCGTTCCTTCACGACAAATACCGGATCTTATCCACCGGTGCAAGCGTAGGCGATGGCTACGGCCCAGTAGTCGTTGCGAGAGGAGATATGGCTGTAGAAGGGAAGAGTATTGCAGTGCCCGGGAAATACACCACGGCGAACTTGCTGCTGAAGCTGGCGGTTGACGATTTTCAGCCGGTTGAGATGCGCTTCGATGAAGTGCTGCCCGCAGTGAAGCGAGGCGATGTGGATGCCGGTCTGCTGATCCACGAAGGTCAGATAACCTATGCACAGCACGGGCTGGTAAAAATCCTTGATCTGTGGGACTGGTGGTATGATAAGACGAGCCTGCCCATGCCCCTTGGCATCAACGCTATAAAGAGAGATGTTCCAGAAGAGACACAGCGTGAATTTCTTGCGGTCATGCGAGAAAGCGTGCGGTATGCACTGGAGAATGTAGAAGAAGCGCTGGAGCACGCAATGAAATATTC
>DAOUYX010000050.1 GCA_030665925.1 Methanosarcinales archaeon
GGTTTCACACCCTGCTTTATCCGGTCATGTAACGCACGCAGTCGCGCATACGTTTTCTCATCCCGAAGATACTCCGCAATCCTCGAGCCGGCATACGCCATCCAGCCCAGACTATAAATATTGTTGTGAATCTCACCGGGATATGCTCCAAACTGGTCCTTCAACTCAAAGTAGGTATGCTCCTCTATCCACGCGTGCGTGACGATGGCACTGCCCAACGCATGTGCGCCGCTGTACACCCATTCGAGATTGTCGCTCAGGTTGCACGCTATTTCCATCGCATCCTTCACGTTCAGCGGAATGATCTCCTCACATTTACATAAAAGTAGCAGGAGGTCGAAATCCGATATGTTCGCCCGTCCTTCCTTCTCCATCTCACTTAAAACCCGTATTCCATCCCTCAGTTCAAGTGCCGAGTTCGTGGATAAATATAGCCGCGAGGATAGCGTTCCGAATGGTGTGGGTCGTATTGCATCCCCGTCCAGCGCGATAAAGCCTTCTCTCTCCAGATCCACCAGTATGTCGTCCAGTTCCCCTCTCACAAAGCCCATGTCACCACTATTTTGGTACGCGTAAAAGGTGCTGTTAAGGAAATCGAGGATTTGCTCCATTCGCCGTGCACCGCCAACGATCGTTGCAAGAATCTGCTCTGTCATCGTCTCTGCCGAGAACCGCGATTCTATTCGTTCTAACTCGCCCTGTATGTAAACGTTCTGTATTTCCTCAAACGCATCCTCGTTTCTCGCTACTATTATTCCCGTTCCATACGCATCGTGCTCAGGCCGCCCGGCACGACCAAACACCTGCTTCACCCAGAATAACGGCATCGGCTCTATTCCTCTGCCGAAAGTGAAGAACTTATAATTCCTGATTAAAACCACTTTTGCAGGTAACGAGACCCCCATTGCCAACGTCGGTGTGCAACATATCACTTTCAATATCCTATTCCGGAAACTGTCCTCTATCGCTCTTCTCTGCTCCGGATGCAGCCACGAGTTATGATACGCAACGCCGCATCGAACTATCTCCGCAAGGTCGTCCACACCGATGTCCACCTTCTCTGCGAGCGCATTCAACCCTTCACTCTTCATCTGCAACTGCGCGGCGATTTTGCGTGCAAATGATGCCGCACCTCGTTTCGTATTCACGAAAACGAGAATTTGCGAACCGTTCTTTACCTCCGCAAGCACGCGCTCTACTATTTCACGGTCGCTCTTCGCCAGAAATACCTCCTCTTTTAAAGGCACCGGTCGCCATTCCGATTGGATTACGCACGCATGCAGCCACTTCCCGAACTCCTCCACGTTTGCTATGGTCGCGGATAACGCGATGAACCGTGCCGAAGGATTGAAACTCATGAACCGTGCCATTGCGCCTTCTAACCGTGGCCCTCTCTTCTCCTCGCCAAGCACGTGCACCTCATCCACAACCACCACCGAAATCGTTCTTAACCACGCCGGCTTTAACCGCGTGAGCGAATCCAGCTTCTCCAACGTGAGAATTACGATGTCGTACCGTTCAAGATACCGGGAAGAACTTTCATAATCCCCGGTAGATATTCCAACATTTGCAACAGAGCCATATTTGCCCTTAAAATTCTGATATTTCTCGTATGCTAATGCATTCAAGGGCACGACGTAAAGGCATTTCCCCGATGCTGTTAAAATCGATTGTAACATCGCCAATTCTGCCAACAGCGTTTTCCCACTTGCCGTGGGGGTAGCGATAACGAAATTCTTGTTAGTGTCGAGCAAGCCTGCTTTTATCGCCTCTTCCTGCGGTGGGTAAAGTTCTTTTATCGTGCTATTGCCGAAAATAGCGTCCATTTCTCGTTCTAATTTCAAGTCTGATATTTTCATTTCCTCTCCAATCAATGCGAACTCATACTTTTCAGCGTAGCCCGAAGTTCCTGAACGATAATAACTATATATTACTCTAACATCATTTTCTTTTTCAAAGTATAAGATAATTGGTAAAGTTTCTCGTGAGAACGAAAAATGGCAAGGAAGCAGAAGCGAAAGAAGGGAAGAAAGACGAAATCCGCAGGCAGGTTTGGTGTGAGGTACGGGCGGAAAATAAGGAAAGCGGTTACTGCAATAGAAGAGCGGACACGAGCAACGCATACGTGCCCTAAATGTGAACGACCGTCAGTGAAAAGGATAGGTACGGGGATATGGAAATGCGCAAAATGCGGCTACACGTTCACCGGTGGGACCTATGTTCCACACACGCCATTGGGGATAACCGCACAGAGGACGATCAAGAGGATTGCAGAACGTGGGGCTGAGATCGGCTTGGTAAGCGAGAAAGAGACGGAAATAGAAGGTGCGGTCAAGGTAGGAGGCGAATAAGCACATATGGGATACTATTGCTTGCGATGTAAAAGGCGGGTAGAAATACACGACGAGGGATACCAGGGGGTACGATGCCCCTACTGTGGCTATCGAGCGTTGCGAAAGGAGCGTCCCACTGTCGTGGTGAAGAAAGTAAAAGCCGAGTGAAAAATTTGGGATTGACTCTGTTTATCTAAATGTTTGGTGATCAAACTTTCCTAACGTAAGTAACGTTTGAAATGAAGATTGAAGCAGAATTTGAGTTTGAAGCTGAGGAAGAGATAGTAAAAACAATCTATGAATCTATAAAAGAGGAGACAGATAGAGGAATAGATAAAAAGCGCTCTTCTGTTGACCTCATCCTTAGCGGGAATACCTTACGTGTGTATATGCGTGGCGAGGATATAATAAAACTAAGAGCAGTGGCGAATACGTGGCTTCGACTGTTAAAAATAGCAGATGAAATGGTGCATGTGGTGAAAGAATGCGGCACGCATGGTTTCTGAGCGGAATACCAGCATTGGTGTTTGTATTACTGAGCCTACTCATTCTTTTGGGCATATTATGGCTGATACTCAGACTATTGCCGTATATCATTCTAACGCTTGTAATTTTGATTTTGGTTCTTGTTTTACTGCATTTTCTGTGGAGAGCGTTCAGCTGATAAATTTTGAGAGGGAAAGTCGTTCTCAAGAAGACGGACAAACTTTTCAGGTATTAATTAATCACTTTTCAACAATACCTCATTTCATTGCGTTAAAGTATCATAATGTGCCGGGGTATTGCAGGGAAAAATTGTCACCGCGATTGTGGCTGGTGTATTGATAGATTTAAATAGAGCTGGAAACAAAATAAGATAAAACGAAGGCGCAATGGCGGGAGAGGAAGATGCGATTAGACACCAATGACCGGGAAATTGTTGAAATGCTACAAAAAGATGCTACGCTCTCGTACGGAGTGATAGCAGAGAGATTAGGTCTAACAGAGCGCGAAGTGGAGGAAAGAATTAGCAGACTTTCTGACATCAGAACCAAGATTCTAATAGTTGATGACGAACCGGACACTGTGTTACCGCTGAAGAGGGCGTTGGAAATAGAGAACTTCAATGTCATCGAAGCTCAAGACGGTGTCGAGGCACTGGAAAGGGTGAGTGCGGAGACTCCTGATTTGATTCTTCTCGATTTGATGCTGCCCAAGCTAAACGGGTTCGAGGTATGTCAGCGGCTGAAACAGGATGAAGCAACGAGTTCCATTCCGATAATTATGCTCACCGCAAAGAGCGAGACTTCTGACAAGATCGAAGGCATTGAAATCGGTGCCGATGACTACGTTACAAAACCGTTTAACTTAGATGAATTGAAGGCGAGGATAAAGGCTGTTCTGCGCAGAACGGCTCCTTAAAGAGGCATTTAGTCCCGCAAATAGAATACATACTGGTAAGGAAGTCGAGGTAAATGAAGGTAAAGATAGACAATATAGTGATTATTCTTGTAATCTGCGTCATCCTTATCTGCGTTGTAACTTTGCTGGGTTTCAAGTCCCACGGAGAAGTGGAAGATCTCGTGCAGCAGCAATTCAATGAGCAGCAGTTGATGCTGGCAAGACAGGCGGCTTTAGGCATCGAGGGATTCGCAGATGAGCGTGTAACCATTATAGAAATACTTGCCCGGGATAGGTCTGGTGACTCAATTAGCGACATAACGGGGTGCTTTAAGACAATCTACGAGGAAACCAGCGGTTTTTACAGTATCGAGTTTATTGATGCGAATGGTGTGGTGGTGTACGGCTACCCGGAACATAGTGCACCGGTTGGATATGACCTGTATGCGGAGAACATGAGCGGCACATTCGATTCGGCACGGGACAAAAGAGAAACGAATATCTCCAGTCCAACACCACTATTCGAGGGGGGATTGGGCTCATTCATCTGGGTTCCCGTATATGAGGAAGAAGAATTCAAGGGTGTCATCCTCGCCATTATACGAACGACCACCATCACAGACCGATTTCTCGAACCAATCATGCAGGACAGAACGGGGTATGTGTACCTGATAGACAATAAGGGAAAATCGCTCTACGATGGTACGAGAAGAGAAGCAATCGGTAAAAACTACATCAAGATGCTGAGCGAAGATAACGATGCATGGCTGAAAATTCTCAACGAGCAGATGAACGGCTCTGAAGGGACTGCTGTTTACTTCGATGAAGGATCGAGGTCAGAACAGATCGTGGCGTATGCGCCAGTACGATGGCGTGACCAATTATGGTCAGTTGCCATATCTGTACCGGCAAGCGAAGTTGATCATTTGATACAATCGGTTTATACCAAGCAGATGACCTTTTTAGGCATAGTCATCGCAATCATCCTGTGTGGAAGCCTCGGATTAATCGTGATGTTCTCCCGGTGGAACAAAACGCTGGAAGCGGAGGTAAAATCGAAGACAGGCGATCTGATTCAATCGAATAAAGAACTCGCACTGGCAAACGAACGGCTCAAAGAACTGGATAAATTAAAATCAGACTTTGTTTCCATGGTATCGCATGAACTCAAGACACCGCTTGCTGCCATGAGAACATCAGCGCAAGTACTTGAAGTAGCAGACATCAATACAGAGACGAAGGGAGAAATGCTGGACATTATTCTCAGGAACATGGACCGTCAGACGAACCTTGTTAATGACCTGCTGGACCCGTCCCGAATAGAATCTGGCAGAATGGAATTGAAGTTCGAGAAACTATCGCTGGATTCGATAATTGCGGATTCTGTAGAAAGTGTGAGGCAGACCGCCTTTGAAAAGGGCATAGCACTGGACGTCGAACTACCGGAAGATCTCTCTTCGGTTAAGGCGGATCGAGAAAAGCTCACTCCGGTAATCATAAACCTCCTTAATAACGCCATTAAATTCACGTCGAGGAGCGGAGAAATCAGCATAAAAGCCAGAGAGTTGAACGGGCAGGTAGAAGTCAGGGTCAGCGACACAGGGATTGGTATCCCGCCAGAAGACCTGGATAGGGTGTTCGACAAGTTTTACCAGGTTGACAGCACGCTGACCAGAGAAGCGGGTGGAACTGGCCTCGGACTTGCGATATGCAAGGGTATAATTGAAGCCCACAACGGGCATGTGTGGGCGGAGAGCGAACTTGGTAAGGGAAGTACTTTTATCTTCACGCTGGAGAAGTGGAGTGGGTGATAAGCCTGATCGGCACAGTCGATTTTTCCAGTGAAATTGCTATATCCTTGAATTTCACCGCAGAGCACGCGGAGAACGCAGAGGTATCAGAAAAACCAGCAAGGATTGAAACAGTCTAAAAACTCAGCGTACTCTGTGCTCTCCGCGGTGATAAATCACTAGATTTTTAGACAGTGCCAGCCTGATCAAATGCTCATTCACCCATGATCTTCTCTAAATCACCATAAAATCGTATCAATAACCGGATTATCTCGCTATCCTCATTTAGCGTAAAAGTTCTAATCTGCTTGCCTACTCTACTTTCCTTTACCACATCCAGTTTTAAAAGTGGCTCGATTACTCGTGCAACGCTGGAATGAGAAAGCCCTGTCTCCTCTGCAATGCCGGACAGATACGTTGTAGTGCCACAATTTCTTATTAAATACTCCAGGACGACGAGCTGTGCGTTTCTTCCAAATATCTTCTCAAATTCGTTCATCGGTACTGATTTGTTTTTTAGCGGAATTTAGCGATGAATAGTTAGCCATACCAATATTTCGAACTACCTCTTTTTATTCTTTTCGGTTTTGCTAAAAATCGAAAAGCTTAAATAGGGATGTTGGACTATTAATAAACAGGTTCGCATAAAAAAAGGCGAACCTTTAGATATAAAAAGAGGTGAAGAAAAAAAGATGGGAAAAGAAGAAGGGATGAAGAGAATGAATGGTAAAAGTTTGGTAGAGATGAAAATACCTGCAGAAGAAGTCGAAAACGTAGATGAGCTTGTTAGAGAGGGATATTATGGGAGCAGAAGCGATGCAATACAAGATATAATCAGACGCGGTGCGGTGCAGCTTAGATCGAGATACTGTTTTGTTAAAGCAGAAGGAGGTGATAGAAAATGAGAAAAAACAGGAATACGCAAGATAAAAAATTGGAGCAAGAAACCAGAACTGTTCGGTGGTTTTACCACAGTATCCCCTTTATCCTGTTGTTTTTGTTTTGGGAGCTATTAGCGAGGGTAATCCATAACCCGCTCATCCTACCACCATTCTCGGCTGTGGTTGTAAATGCTTTTTCACCATTTTTGGCTTATCACCTTGGAAGCACGCTTGCATTCTCCCTGCTGGGGCTGTTGATAATATCGCTGGTGGGTCTGCCACTGGGAATGCTCATGCAGAGATTTAAAAAGGCTGAATGGGCATTAAATCCTTTCTTCTGGTTTCTGTTGTTCGTATTTGGATTTGGAACCATAAGAATAGCACCCATGTTGATCGTGTTATTTGGGCTCTCACAACTTACGGCTCTCGTACTTTCAATTTTGGTACCCATTCTGGTAGTTGCGCTAATTTCTGGTTACGGTGCAAAGCTAACTGCGGTCAGGGTAGGGTTTTTGTTGTGCTGGTCTCTCCGGATTGGTGGTGAGATGATGCTTGGAATAACGGGAATCGGATACCAACTCTCCCAGTGTTATTTTCTGCATAATATGGAGATCATGTACGCAATAATGCTAATCATGGGATTTACCGGTCTTTTCGTTGATAGAGTGCTTAAGTACGTAGGAAACGTAGTCATAGGAAAAGAGGTGAAATGAAAAAAATGAATGAAAAAAGTTTGGTAGAAATGCAAATACCGGTAGAAGAAGTCGAAAACGTAGATGAGCTTGTTAGAGAGGGATATTATGGGAGCAGAAGCGATGCAATCCGCGATATAATCAGACGCGGAGCGGCGCAGCTCAGATCGAGATATTGGAGTGTAAAAACAAGAAGGAGATAAAAAAGATGAGAAAATACAGTTATGCCGAGCTTGGTATGCTTTTTGGATTGTTTATTGGAAGCGGAATTGGAGTAACAGCATTTGCCATTACAAACAATGCGTTATTTTTTACAGTTCCAGGATTTGGGGTAATCTGCGGGTTAGGAATAGGAAGCTTGTTGGATAAAAATAAAGTGGTGAATAAAAATGGAACATAAAATCAAAATATTGGTAATTGGTGTGGCAATAGCGGGAATTGTTTTAGGGGGATTCTCTCTCTACAACCTTGTTGAACAAAAAGAGAGCGGCGTAAATATTTATTATGATGTTGTTTGTACACAGGGGGCAGCAGAGAACCTCACTGGAATGGAGAGCGTGAAGGTACACGGGATGGTCTGTAACACCGGAGATAAAGAGGCGAAAAACGTAACCGTGACTGTGATATTTACAGACACCGCACACGACAGAGTAGTTAGAAAAACGGTGGTAGAAGGAGTAGATTTGCTTCCAAAGGGAGCAGTATCGGTGGAATTTGATACCGAGTATTTAAGAGAATTGACCATACCAAAAACAATAGTAGATGAAACAATTCAGGTTAATTGGATGGAAGACGGGCAATTAAAAACTTTAACCTCACGAAAGCATGCGGCGGCAACAGAAGAAGAAAAATAAGGTTTGTGGGGGTATTGATGTGAGAAGAAAATGATAGAAGTGCAAAATCTGACAAAGAAGTTTGACGGAAAAGTTAATAAGTCCTATCTTTTTGCTGTTAAAAACGAAAGAAAGAAAGAACGAACGAGCGTGCTAAGCGGGCTTTACCCCGCCCGCAGGGCGTGCGTCGAAACCGAAGCCGGTAGAGCCCCTACGACATGATGGAAGTCGCTTTTGCTCCAAGTGCGGTTCTCTTTTTCTTTGATTAAATCCTCTTTACGTTTGATAGATATGAAGGACTCAATGAGCAGCGTGGACGTAGCAGCCATCGTTACCGAGCTACAGGAGCTTGTAGGTGCACGACTCGTAAAAGCGTATCAACCGGGTAAAGAAGAGATACGGCTGAAACTGCATCAAAAAGAGATAGGCTCGCTTGATTTGATCATCGAAGCAGGGAAAAGAATCCATCTCACCAAATATAAGAGACCGTCACCTCGAATGCCCTCTAACTTCTCCATGTACATCAGAAAACATCTCAGTGGCGGTCGAATTGCGCGAATCCAGCAGCTCGAGTTTGACCGGATAGTGGAGATAACGGTAGAACGGTGGGATAAACAACTCAGGTTGATCGCCGAGTTGCTGCCGCGTGGAAATTTAGTGCTCATTGATGAAAATGGCGACATTATGCTGCCCTTGAGAAGAAAGAGCTTTTCGACACGGGAGCTAAAGGTACGGAAGAGATATGAGCGCCCCCCATCACGAGAAAATCCTCTGGCAATAAGCGAGATAGAATTACAGGATCTATGCAAATCCGCTGCCCAGGATAATAAAGATGTGGTACGGGTTCTTGCGTCTGCGTTGAGCTTAGGTGGCTTATATGCGGAAGAAGTGTGCGAAAAAGCCGGGGTTGATAAGAATAAGAAGGCTAATGAACTCACAGAAACTGAATTGAAATCCATTCATGATGCGATACTAACGCTCTTAGAGCCGATCCTCACACAGGACAAGTCCATGCTGAGAGCGCACATCGTATTAGAGGATAAAGAGAAGGTGGATGTTCTTCCTTTTGAATTGAACACTTATAAAACCAGAGAGAAAGAGTTTTTTACTTCGTT
>DAOUYX010000141.1 GCA_030665925.1 Methanosarcinales archaeon
AGCAAGATTTAGCTGCAACGTAAAACTGTGCGAATGCCTTAGAGATAAAAAACCTACCGCACCGAAATCGTCGCCTTATTTATGTCCAACCCTTTCCATTGCACCGTAAACCCGAGCTGTGCCAGCACCTCGTCTGCATTCGTTAACCCTGCTTGCTCAATAATTTTACGAGCCACTTCTTTATAGATAATAGTCTCGCCTTTACCTCTCTAAATAGCATCCCTACGCATACTCACCAGTTTTAAAACCCGCCCATTTTTACATTCACCGGGTGCATCACCGATTATTTCCAAAATAGTACATTTATCGCCCTCTCTTAGACCCGCGGGATGGCACGAATCAAATAGTTCGCAATCGTATTCTTTACAATTAGGTGGCTCAAAAACAATTTGAGAATTTTTGAACGCGTAAGTCGCTTCTATCGCCGCGGTTATGGTCGCTTCTGTTACTTCCACCACGCATACACCATCTTCGTGGATGTAACAGTCATGTTTCATTTCATTTCTTACTTTCTCGATCCTGTACCTCCTGCCCACCACAAGGTTTGCGCACGTATTTTTTAGCTTGCACTCTTCGCATTTATTAGACGTCCCTAAAAAGATGAACTCGTCACCTGCTTTCGCCAGTTTAGTACCAATTAATGTTACGCGCCGTCCTTCTTCCATTTCTTCCTCCTTTCCTTTTTTATTCATTCTATCACGTTGGTAACCGTGGCAAGCCTTTCTGCAGCTTCATACGTGAGTCCAGAATCGCCCAATATGGTATAACGTTGGGGATTGATTTTGTGAGCGTAGGTCAGCGCTTCTATTATCTGTTCGTCTTTTATGCCCAACTCCTTTGCGGTCGTTGGAGCGCCGATTTCTTTCAGTACGTCTCGGATACTCTGCCAGTTTTCTCCATACAAGTGTGTCATCATGATGGTGCCAACACCACATTGCTCGCCGTGTAAAGCGGGTCTTTCCGCCAGCATATCCAGAGCATGACTAAATTTGTGCTCAGAACCAGAAGCAGGAGCTGATGACCCCGCGATGCTTATCGCAACGCCACTGGAGACCAATGCCTTTACCACCGTCCAGGCGGATTTTTCGTCCTGTTTCCGTATCTCCTTGACGTTTTCCATTATCATATTAGCAGTCATTTCAGAAAGCGCCGCAGCGTAACTGCTGTATTCCGCGTTCCGTAAGCGGTGTGCAAGCTGCCAATCCTTCACTGCAGTATAGTTAGCAATAAGATCGCCACAGCCCGCAGCAGTGAACCGGTAAGGAGCCGAGGAGATTATCTTTGTGTCTGCGACAACAGCCAGTGGTGCATGTGTCTGGATAGAAACCGGACTGCCATGGCCCTCATCCTTTATAGATGCTCGTGGCGACGCTATTCCGTCGTGAGACGCTATGGTGGGCACAGAAATAAATGGGATGTGAAGTCCAAACGCGGCTATTTTTCCCGTATCTATGATGCGTCCGCCACCAACGCCGAGCATGAACTCAGCTTTATCCTCTGCTGCCAATTTTTTCACGCTTTCGACGTTCTCTCCGCTTATACCGACCACTTCTATCAGGTTGACTTCATATCCCGCGTCAGCTAAAATCTCACGCACCATCTCGCCTGCTATCTTTCTTGTGTGGACACCGGTAACGATAATCGCCCGTTTACCCACCACTAAGTGCTTGCAGATCGTGCCTATCTCCTGCAGGGCATCATGCCCTATCAGAACGTCCCGTGGCAATTGCATCCATTTCACTTTTTCAACCGTTTCCATGACTTACGTAACTCCTCGATCATTATATCTAATCTAAGTAGCTATGGATAGATAAATATAGCCGTTAGAACGATACAGACAACCATGGATAAAATCAATGTGCTGCTCGCGAACTTCCCATTATATAGCGAAGACTTGGGGATAGACCTGAAAGAGCCGTCAGGCAGGTTCAAATGGTTTTTAGCTTCTATTCTGTTCGGTGCGAGAATAAGCGAAAAGATCGCAATGAACTCGTACAACTGTTTCGAGCGGTATGGACTTGACAGCCTAGATAAGATCGTCACGGCTGGTTGGGACGAACTGGTCAGAGTTTTGGATGAAGGAGGATATGTGCGATACGACTTTTCTACCGCGACCAAGCTGCTTGAGATAATGAAAATGCTAAAAGATAAATACGGTTCTCTGGAGAACCTTTATGAACAATCTTCGGATACAAAAGACTTAGAGAGAAAGTTACAGGAATTTAAAGGCATTGGTGCGGTAACGACGCAGATATTCTTACGAGAATTACGGGGTGTGTGGCACATAAGTCCAGAGGTGTCGAGCAGAGCTAAAAACGCAGCGGAAAATCTGGACATAAATCTGCACGAATATGAGGGTGAAAAGCTATCACGAATTGAGACGGCACTCGTTAAGCTCAGCCTAAGGTATTGCAAGAAGAAGCGATGCGAGGAATGCCCGATGAAGGATTTTTGTGGGATATATGTGGATGTGTGATAAAAAGTGAAGCAAATACGAGCTGTGAGAAAAGGGTATTACCGATGTGAATGATTCAAAAGCAATCTTTTAACTTTAAATCAGAATCGTAAAGAATTAAATGCTGAAATAGGGATAGAGTATAGAAGTGAGAACATGGTGAAACTAAAACCCTTCAAAGCGACGATACTGAACCCGAACCTGGAAAGCAGAGCAGAACTGGTATGCCCGGTTTACGATACCATTGACACGTACCAGTACGAGCAATATGCGGCTGTGAAGGACAATGTAATCCACTTTACCACGAGAAAAGAGGGTGTATCAGAAAACGAATTTGTAGATTATGCGAAAAGTAGTTTAGAGCATTTTTTCACTGATAATATTCTAATTGAACGTGAAAAACTCGCATTCTACATCTACGGGGTCAGATACAGTTTATCCGAAGGGGTTATGGAGCAAATCCCGGAAGAGGATAGGAGAGAGACATATTTCGCATTTGGCTTGGTAGCACTGGTGGAAGTCGCTAAACTCAACGAACACGACATATTAGGGCATGAGAAGACCTTTGAGGCGAAAACGCGAGAGCGATACCACCTGATGAAAGCGTGCGGCATGAACTTCTCGCCGATTGTTGCGGAATATAACATGCCAGACCACGATATAAACTGCATCTTTGAAGATTACCTGGGCTTTCACAGACCGAGTTTGGAGATAGACGAGCAGAGAAAGCCAATTCTGGACGTGGAGTTACAAGGTGCTCGCCACCTGCTTTGGGAAGTTTCCGATGAGGACGTTATTGCTAAAATTCAGCGGCTCATGCTCAACAAAAGGATTATGATTCTTGACGGGCATCACCGATACACCGCGGCTTATCAGTTGAGTAAAGATCGGAGAGATGGGACGGCGTACACACTGATGATGCTGGTAGAAGGTGGTGATAGAGCGCTTTTATTACTGCCCTGGCACAGATGCATGAAGCGATGTCGTATGGACGATTTGTGGACGAGGATAAGAGAAAATTTCGTTGTAGAACGTTACGATAAACATACGGAAAATGCGGTTATCTATTCAAAGCTCAATGAATGTGACGATGAATTTGATGTTAGATTCGGCATGTATGACGGAGAAGAATACTATGTGCTGCGAGCAGATGAGCAGCGGATAAGGAAATTAGCGGCGGAAAGAGGCGAACGGGTGGGGCTGGATGTAATAAGCTTGCACGAGTGGCTTATTGAGCCAACGCTTATCGGCAACCCAGAGGATATTGTTTTCACACCCAGTCCGTGGGAGGCAATCGAGAAGGTGGATAAGGACGCTTACAGTGTGGCGTTCTTTCTTAAACCGCTGCGAATGACCGATGTGGAATACAAGGTGCAAGTGGAGAAGAAAGGATTTCCGCAGAAGTCAACGCGCTTCCTGCCAAAGGTTGCTGAAGGTATTGTGATGTGGAAGTGGAAATAGTGGTGTGAATCTTATTAACGGTTCATTTATAGAGCAATTAAATTTTAATATCACTACTTAGTGTATCCCCATCCACCACAGTTGGGGCATGGTAATGCGGAACTTCCCGGCTTCAGACCCGTGCCTTCACAGAATGCACACTTCTTTTTCAACTTAGACGGCCTACGCCCTGTGCCCCCACAGATAAGGCACGGCAATGCTAAATCTCCTGATCTCTTACCTGTACCGCCGCAATAGCCACAAATGTATCGTGGCTTACCAGGACTTTTTT
>DAOUYX010000170.1 GCA_030665925.1 Methanosarcinales archaeon
AATGTCTTCGTGGCTGGTTCCCGTGAATTTTTGTATCAGGAGCTCGGTCACGTGCGAATAAGGGCCATGTCCGACGTCATGGATCAAAGAAGCAACAAGAAGCTCTCTCTCTTCCTCTTTCTCTACTTCGAGTTGGTCAAGCAGAACGTTCATCAGATGGTACGTGCCAAGTGAATGCTCAAACCGCGTATGATTCGCTCCGGGATAAACTAAATAGGAGAAGCCGAGTTGTCTTATCCTCCTCAGCCGCTGCATCTCTACGGTGTCTACTATCGAACTGGCAAGCTCGTCTAATTCTATGTACCCGTGCAGAGGATCTCTTATTACCTTACGCATCAACCTTTCTTTATGTACTAAATTTTAATCAAATAAAAGGTTATCGCTGTTCCAAGCACTCCACAATTCTCTTCACTTTTCCTGCAACTTCCACTGCGGTATTACCAAAAATTCGCACCATCGGTTCCTTTCCCCTTGCGCCGAGATCGAAGATCACATCGGGGACAAACTCGCCGCTTGCTGCTCGTACACCCCAGTTCATGGTTTTTACATCAGCAGGTTCTTTATCCCGCTCAAATGAAGCGATACTCATCCCCAACAATTTGCAGGCCTCTACAATCTCTGGTGAGTATTTCACATTAATCGCGCTTCTGCGCTCTTTATCCTGTTCCATCATTGCCAATATCAGCCGTGCAACATGGCTACTGACGCCGAAATCCACACAACCGGCGGTTACACCCTCTCTCGTAGGAACTATTCGGCCGTTCACCGCCGCAACTTCCTTCTCGCTTGTTGCACCCGCTATTGCCATACCTATGTTCGTGCCAACCTCAGGAATGATGGTTTCAAAACCGTCTATCTTTGTTAGCATCCTGACGGCTTCCTTTACGTTTCCCAGCGTCCAATACCGGTCAGCGTCTTTCCGCAATCTCTGCACCTGGTCTACCACTATCATCGTGGACACTTCCGTACCGTCCATTATGGCATCGTACACGAACTTTTTCGCCGATGCTGCGGCATCTCGCAGCGGGTTGCCCTTCGCCAGTTCAGCAGCCAAAGCAGCGGAAAAGGAACATCCGGCTCCGTGCACTATCCTCTCTGTTTTTATAATAGGAGAGCTTATCTCCACGAATTCACCGTTGTATATCAAATCCGTTGCTTTTCCGGCGGATATTTCCGATTTGATATGTCCGCCTTTTATAATTACTGCCGCTGCGCCCAGTTTGTGTATCTTAAGGGCTGCTTCTTTAGCATCCTCCTTAGTCCTTATCTCCACACCAGAAATAAAGCGGGCTTCTGGCGCATTCGGCGTTACAACCGTGCAGAGCGGTAAAAGCTGCTCGATGAGTAAGCTCAAAGCGTTCTCTTCGAGTAAAATGCCGCCTGAACCAGCCATCATTACGGGGTCTAAAACAAACGGGATTTTATACCGTTTGAGTGCCTTTGCTACCACTTCTATCATTGCCGCGGAATACAACATGCCGGTTTTTGCATAATCAACCGCAAGGCCGTTGTCATTCATAATGGCTGCTATCTGTGCATCCACGACTTCCACGGGCACTTCGTGCACCTCGTGCACGCCATACGAGTTTTGAGCGGTAATGGCGGTAAGCACCGATGTGCCATAAACACCCCGCGCAGCAAACGTTTTTATATCTGCCTGTATCCCCGCGCCACCACTGCAATCCGAGCCACCGATGGTCATTACTCTTTTCATTTTTATTCGGCTCATTTTATAACCACAAGAATCTCGTGAAATCTCGTGGTTTTCACTTTACTTTTATCACGCTGTACTTCTCCCGCATCTCCCTCGTGATAAAACCCAGTCCGCATCTGTTCCCTACGATCTCTATTGCAACCAGCGTATCCGGGTTTTTAAGGTTCACTTTTGGCTTCCTGCCATAAACCTTCTCCACCAGATCGTAGAAATATCCACCAACTTCTCGTTCCACCTTTTGACTTGAGATGTCCTCCTTCATACCTCGGCGCTCCACGCGGAATCCGAACGTCTCACCCGGCTCGATTTCATCTATATACCGCTCCACATGCTTTTTCAGCATATCTGTCAGGTTCTCTGGAGACGCAAAGAACGCATCATCAATGGGGATTACTCTGTTTAAGTAGGGGTATTTCTTCTGCTCGGCATCCTCTAAGAACTCCCCGATGTCTTCCACCTTTCCTATCATGACATCCCTGAATCCAGAACGTTCAAACTCGCCGTCCTCTTCTAAAATCTCTAATAGATCCTTCTCTCTATCTCCGCCCCCTATTACTACGACGTTCCAATCCTCCATCATTTTTATCCCTCGTGTTTTAAAAGTGCAAGCCAAAATAAAATTTATTGCTTTGCATGAAAACGTCAGGTTAATATTTATCACAAATATCAAAATTATAGCATAAAATAAAATTCCAAAATCGAGTCTTGCAGTATCCTGTTCAAAACGATTAATCACCAGACAATATATCCAGAGATTTCTAACACTATCGCAGTTATTTCTCTCAACTCCACTCTTCTCTTTCCTTCTCCAGTACCTTCAGTATCTCCTCGTAGACTGTTTTTAACTCCTCTTTACGCACGCGTCCCAGAAGCTTCGTTATTACCAATTCCGGTGTGCTCGACCCGATATGATTGAACATCGGCTGCCGGTCAACGATAATATTTCCTGCAGCATCCAGGCCCTCGGACTCTATACCATCTACTCGCACCTTTCGCATACTGATATGCGGCAATAATTCATGAATCAGATGCGTTATCATCACTGCCAGCGTATCGTTCGGCAGGTTATTTAATACGGACGCCATTATCCGTCCCATAGCGCCTGGTTCGGTAAGCGCCTCTAATTCGTCTATTAACACTACCTTCGCACCTTCTCGCATGAATATCCGGCTCAACGCGCGCATGGAATATTCAAACGACCCGGTTTTCTTTATCATCTTCCGCCGGTACACGTACAGAGGTAGCAAGGGCATTTCCGCTCGCTCTGCAGGTACTGGCAGCCCAAGCTCCGTGAGAATAAGCGAGGTTGCAAGCATGACCACCAGACAGGTCTTACCGCCGCTGTTCGCACCGGTAAGGATTGCGACCGGATGCGGCGTAGCGCCAAAGAT
>DAOUYX010000172.1 GCA_030665925.1 Methanosarcinales archaeon
CATGTTCCTCGCCGTACCTACGGTCGCAGACTTACGTTTTCACGCCTACGTTACTCTTTATCGTGAGAACATACATACATAATAATAAGAATAATAGAGAGAAACTGAACTATGCAAATTGAGGTGCTGGGCACGGAATCATTGGGTGTTCGTGGTCTAAGCTGCGTGGTAAAAGCCAAAGACCGGAAGATAGTCATTGATCCTGGGGTAGCATTGGGCTACAATCGTCACGGACTGCTTCCACACCCTTTGCAAGTAGCAGTCGGAGAGACGGTGCGTCAGAAAATCCTCGTAGCCTTAGAAGACGCTACTGATGTTGTATTCAGCCATTTCCATGGCGACCACGTACCTTTAGTTGACGCTAATCCATATCAGATGCCGGCGCAAAAGGTAGCTGCCGTGTGCCAAGCACGAGCTAAAAAGCCCATGTTCTGGGCTAAAGGTCCACGGGGGCTTTCTCACCACATGACGAGTCGGGCGCAGTCCCTACGCATTGCACTGGACAGTGACCTGGCGAATGCCGAGGGGCAGAACGACGGACTCATGACCTTTTCTATGCCCGTTCCGCACGGGCGAAGGGGCGAACGTGGAGGTATGGTAATGATGACGAGAATCGAAGAAGGAAAAGAAGTATTCGTGCACGCCTCAGACATCCAACTGTTCGATGACGAGGCGGTATTCAGTATTCTCAAGTGGCATCCAACGGTTGTGCTGGCTTCCGGACCTCCGCTCTATTTGCCACAAATTTCGCAGAATCTACGCAAAATAGCCTGGTACAATGCTGTACGACTCGCACACGGGGTTGATACGTTGATCCTTGATCATCATTTGATGCGCTCTAAAACCGGGTGTCGCTGGCTGGATAAGCTATCAGCCGCTACCGAGCACAGAGTTGGCTGTGCTGCGGACTTCGTGGGTCTGCATCGAACTCTACTTGAGGCGTGGCGACAGCGTTTGTATGCGGAGATGCCCGTACCTGAAGGCTGGCACGACGCCTACGCACAGGGCAAGGCAGACACCAAGCCCTACCGGGATTGGATACCGCGAGTGGACGACTGGTAAATTCAAATTATCAGATCGGGTGCAGAAATGGAGATATACTCTTTTATATTCGGAAATTCAATATACGATCGTAAATGCGGTGATAAACATGGCGTTTGAACTCACGTTAGGTGACGGACGGCGTATGAAGCGACTTGTACTCATTGCTCTTGTCTTCGTTTTTCTCTTACCCCACGCTCAGGCACTGCAGATGCTCTCTGGAGATCAGGTATCGGTGGATTCACCAATAGACGATGATGTCTTTGCCGCAGGCGGTACGGTAACGATCAATGCGCCCGTTTCCGGAGTTGTAATTGCTGGTGGCAATATTATTATCAATGCGCCGGTAAGCGGTGACGTTTTTGCTGCGGGTGGTAAAATAGCTGTTAATTCTGATGTAGAAGGTAAAATCGTGGCTGCAGGCGGAGATATAGATTTGAGCGGTGATGCAAAGAACGCGGTAATCGCGGGAGGAAACGTTAACATCCGCCCTACCACGGTTATTAGCCGAGATGCGGTCATTTCAGGCGGTAGTGTTTCCAATGCGGGTACGATTGTGGGCAACTTAACCGTAAGAGCCGAGAATTTCTATAATACTGGCAGTGCCGGCAGTGTAGATTTCAAGAAAAGCGAAGGTCCGCAGAGGTTACAGCAATTAATGAATGTATTTAGCATTCTCGTGACTATCGGATTCTTCATACTCGGTATCATCCTGCTCAGGGTATTCCCCGCACAGTTCTTTAGTGTCGAAGAGGAAGTGCGTAAATCTCCGGTGAAAAACACGGTGGTAGGATTTTTGCTTATACTCGCATCGGTGATTTTGATAGCAGTGCTTGCAGTAACCCTCGTTGGTTTTCCCATTGCGTTAATTATGGGAATGTTGTTTATCATCGCTTTGATGCTCTCCAGTCTTTTCGTATCATTTGCGGTTGGTAGAACGATTGTTAACGCGCTTAAATTTGAGACAAATGATGTAGTGATTTTTGTCATTGGGTTCGTCATTCTAAGCATACTCTTCAGAATTCCCTATGCCGGTGTGTTAATAGGTATTGTAGCACTTAGTTTGGGATTCGGCGCGATCGTGTATGTAGTACGTGAGAACTGGCAGAGCATAACTACCAGTTCCGCATGAATTGAGATCAATGATCATTATTGAAGACGTTACTCGATTGGCAGCTTATCTTTCTTTCGATATACCATCCCTTGAAATGACGCTATAAGTTCATTCTTTTCGTTCGTTACGTCAATGACGTAACTGGCGAGTTTATAATGAAAGGATATTTCCCTCGCATCGGCATATAAAATACCGGCTGATACGGCTTTAAAGAACGAGATACTCGAATTGATTGCTATTGCAACGGTGCCATGCGAATTAGAAGCGGCGGCGAACGCGAAATCGGCTAAGGTGAAGATCGCGCCGCCATGCACCGTACCAGCGCTATTAAGATGGGTCTCGTTTATTTCAAGCATTGCTCGTGCTCTACCTTCTGAAACTTCTAACAGTTTAATGCCCGTCAACTCCGCATATTTATCCTTCTTTAAAAACTCTTCCAGCGTAGTCATCACAACTTCTTAGATCTCGGATAGTTAAAAAGCGTTTCGTTTAACCTCGTCCTCAAAAGTGACGATCGTAGCCATAGGATACCAAAAAAAATCACTTTGTGCACAGTACGTAATGCATACTAAAAAGGTGAAAAAACCGGCTTTTTTTCCTCCTTTCTAATCATCCCAGAACCTCCTCGTCCGTGCATATTTCCTTTCTTCTTCAAGGATTGAACAATAGAACTCATGCTCCTCTTCGGTCTCGGTTGCTTGTAAAGAAGGGTTAAACCGTCTCATTATTCTCGATGCCACTTCGGGCCCCACACCGCGTGCCGCAAGCGCAACGACCGCAAGCACACCGTGTGACAACACTAAATTCGCATTCCGATACACCCGCTTCACACGCTCTTTCTCTGTACCTTTTTCTTTTTCCTGTTCAAGAGCAGAACCACTCCGTTTTACCAGCTTGATCTCGTCCTTCTCCCACGGCTTC
>DAOUYX010000091.1 GCA_030665925.1 Methanosarcinales archaeon
ATAAGTGCCAAACGCGAAAATATGAGCGAAATGTTTTACCTATTTCTTTAAAACCAAAGTTAATCAAAATTCTCTGTAATAGGTCTGGCATGCTTTCGGAGATCCGCGGATACGATCGAGATCCCGATAAAACGTTGCCGCGCCAAAATAAAAAATAGGAGGGATAAAAAAAGATGGCATCAATTTCGTTAGAAGAAGCGATGAAGGATGGGGTAAGAAGCGGTTTAAAGAAGCGATTTAAAGAGCGAAGGGGTAGATTAGAAATAATGGTGGATATCCTTTCCACTGCACGAGAAGGTGTACGGAAAACTGAGATGGTGTATAAAGCGAATCTTAATTTCAATCGGGCAGAAAGGTATATCCCCTTTCTGGAAGAGAGAGGATTAATGGAGATTTCGGGCGCTGTATTCAAGACGACGGAAAAAGGCGGAGATTTTTTGCGTGAGTATCAGACGATAAACGAACTCTTTCTCACATGAGAAAAAATATGAGTCGAAGAAGTCGATGGGAAATCACGTATGATATACTGAGAGCGACTTCAGAAGAAGCAACGGCGCATGACGGTAAAGCGAAAAAGACGCGTATCATGCAAGGGGCATATTTGGATTGGCGGAACTTTCAACGATATTTTGACTTCCTTCTGGAGCAGGGTTTTATAAACAGCCCAGAGGGAGAGAATTACTATTATCTTACAGAGAAAGGGCGGAATCTGAAGGAGCAATTAAGGGATTTGAAAGATAGGCTATAGCGATCAGCATCACAAAATTTATTCCGCGGGCAGTTCTAAAAATCTTAATCCAGGGGTTCTAATTTTAGCCCTCGTTTTATCATTGTCGAAATTAACAAATTCGTTCTCTTCTAAAAAGACAATAATTCTTCTAACCTTATCATCCGATAAGGAAACGCAACCTCTAATCTCATCTAATGAATGCCATTGTGAGTCTTGTAACCACTCCAATATTGTGTCTATATTCATCATCATCTTCCCCCTTTTTAGGGCATCTTTTATGGTAACCCCCAATAGTTACCATATTGATGTCTTTGTGTTGTCCTCTTATATAGTGAACGGAATGGAATGGTGCCGAAATGGGAGAATAGAGCTCAAACTAAGCAATATTGCTAAGATCGCTATGTTTGGTTTTACGAAACTTTCCTTCTCTTTTCCAAATATAGCGATAGCAGAGGATAAGGAAGGAGTGGCAGAAGGTGAGCGCGTAGCGGTAACTCACTATTGCCTATATTAAACAATATTGCTTTCCAGTAGAAATATAGCCAAAAGTTTTATATACCGTATACGCCATCTGTATAAAATGGTAATAATCGGCTGAACGCTCTCGGAGATCCGTGGATACGAACAGGATTGCGATAAAAAAGCGTTGCAGCGCCAAAATAAAAAATAGGAGGAATAAAAAAGGGGGTAATAGCAGAAGCATTTACTGTGCATCTTCAGGGCATTCAACAGTTTATGGGTATGGATGACCGCAAAAGCGATACGGTAAAGAAGAAGAGAAGGCATGCACTTTCTGTCTGAAGATACTAAAACCCCTTTTTAAAATCACGATGAGCGCTACGCAAATAGAAGAAGTACTTAAGGATGGCATAAAAGGAAGTTTAAAGGCCGGATTTAAAGAGCGAAGAGGCAAATTAGAAATAATGGTTGACGTCCTTTCTACTGCACGAGAAGGTGCTCGGAAGACAGAGATAGTGTATAAAGCGAATCTCAATTTCAATCGGGCAGAAAAGTATCTCCCCTTCCTGAAAGAGAAAGGATTAATGGAGAATTCAGGCCCTGTATACAAGACGACGGAAAAAGGGAAGGAATTTTTACGCGGTTATCAGAAGATGACGGAATTCTTACTTACTTGAGCGATAAAAACTCAGTACGGATGAGGGCGGTTTCACTTTTCTCATCGTAAATGATAAAGGAATAGGTAGCTAAGAACCGAAGGAAGAAGGCGACTTGTTCCTCTAAGAGGTTTACACGTGCGGCTATATCTGTGACAGAGTGGATATACTGGTCTTCAAGGATATGAAGGGTCATATCCATTTTCCTCGCCGCTATGGAAGTATCACAATATCTCATCATTCGCCACCGGAATTTCTTTTTGGTTGTTTATACATTTTTTCTTGTTCTTTTTAAAAGAACCAGTACTGAAGATACTAACTTCAAGTTCTTACCTCGTGTCCTTACTGCAAGCCCTTATCCCCTTTAAATAGCGCCGTGTTCAATATATGCTTCGATTGACCCGCTCTCGGAGGTCCATGGATACGTAAGATATCCCGATAGAATACCATAGCTCTAAACAAAAAATGTGTGGAATTATCGGTTATATAGGGAAAGGAAAAGCGTTCCCGTTTCTTCTGAACGGTATGGCAAAGTTAGAGTATCGGGGATACGATTCCGCAGGGATTGCTATCCTCTCAGACGAGCTGTGTGTCCAAAAGGACATAGGGAAATTGAGAGAGATTCAGTTTGAAGAAGTTGACGGAAAGATGGGGATTGCACATGTACGGTGGGCTACACATGGGAAAGTATCAAAAGAGAATGCTCATCCACATTTTGATTGTAAGAATGAAATAGCTATCGTTCATAATGGGATAATAGAGAATTATCGCGAACTGAAAGCGGGTTTGGTTAGGAGAGGGCATGTCTTTACGTCGGAAACCGATTCTGAAGTGGTTTCACATTTGATAGGGGAGTTTATCTCGGTAGGGTTCAATTTTGAAGATGCCGTTATCAATGCCCTGAGGAGGCTTGAAGGCAGTTATACGCTTCTCGCAATAAAGAGCGGTGAGAGGAAAGAAGATAGTAGGTGCGAGGAAAGGGTCTTGCTCACTCACTCTGGGAATTTCAGAAGAGGGTATCTTCCCAGCTTCAGATGTTCTCACGTTCTTAGAATGGACAAATAAGGTGGTTTATCTTAAGAGTGGAGATGTCTTCGTTGCCGATGCTGAACTGGGTGGGTCTCTGCATCTGCAATTTAGCTGAGGATCGCATCGTTGTGAGACCCGTTGATACGGTGAAATGCGATGCTACCGAAGTAAAAAAAGGTGAATTTGAAATTCTCAAAAGCAGCAAAGCTGCATGTGAATGCAGTATTAGCGTCAGAGTTTGAAAATTACGAGCACTTTTTAACCTGAATTTTTGGCTTTATAGGTACTATGCCTTGAATCTCTGCACATACACGTTATTATCAAAAATTGTGTCATCAGGCAAAGTGGCATCTGTGGATGCGCACCCAACACTTACGAATGCCACTATTGCGAAAAGAACTCCAAATATCAACACCTTTCTAATTTTTCCTCTACATCTCTCATTATTCAAATGAAGGGGGAAAAAGCTTATATTAAATGTTGCCAAAGCTAAACAGAAGTCAACATCTTTAAAAGCAATGAGTCCCGCACAATCCACGTTAAGTTAATACTCTCTATCCCCTATAAAACCAGCAATGTTAATAAGAAAATCCTTTGCTTCTGTTCTGAAATCAGAGATTTTTATAGCCTGAACTGCTTTATCGGTCATCTCTGCAACCAATTTCTTTGAATAATCAAGTGAACCAGTTCTTCGCACAATATCCCTAACAGTATCAATCTCCTCCACGGTAACACGCTCGTTGCCCAACGCTTTTACGATAAGTTCTTTTTCGTTTTTCGAGCTTTTTTCCAGAGCGTGTAAGATCAATAATGTCTTTTTGCCTTCTCGAATGTCTGAACCAACTGGTTTACCCGTTTTCTCTTCCGAGCCGAATAAGCCCAATATATCATCCTGGATCTGGAATGCTAAACCTAAGGGGATGCCGTAGTTGCTCAGAATCTGCAAATCCGCTTCGCTCGCACCAGCCAATAGAGCGCCGATGTGAAGTGGCCCCTCGATGGTATAACTTGCAGTCTTAAGTTTATGGATCGTCAGGATTTCAGCCTCGTTGAAACTGCCTTCCCTCTCAGCAGTGATGTCTAAAATCTGGCCGTAGCCAACATTTTTGACAATTCCCGCATACGTCGCTAAAGCTTTTTTGATGTGTTCGCTTTTAAACGGTGATTTCGCTAATACCTCTTCGCCGTACGCCTCTAACAAATCACCCGCCACGATCGCGATATTTTCTCCAAATTTGAGCGCTTTATTCTTCCCAAACTGACGTTCACACAGGTCTTTGCAAACGATATGGAAGGTCTGTTTGCCTCTCCTAAGTTCGTCTTCATCCATAATATCATCGTGGATTAGGAGAGAGCTCTGCATCAGTTCAAGAGAGATGGAGGCCCCTATAATCGCTTCGGGATTGTGATCACTCAAACATTTATAGCCGAGAATGCAGAAGATAGGCCTGAGTCTCTTCCCTCCTCGTAAGGTGTACTCTTTGGTGCCTATTACCACTTCCCGCGTGTGATTGGATATCCGAGAGGCTTCCTCTACCTTCTTATCAAAGAATTCTTCTAAACGCTCATTTATCTGCGTTTGATAATGAGCCAAAAGACCATTTACATCCGCCGATATCGTTCTCACCTCGTTCTTATTTCTATATGTTTATAACATCAACGTCTTCCTTGCAAATGCAGTATCCGCGCTACTTATCTCTTTTTCTCTTCACTATTATTTCCCCTATGCGGATGTCTGCGTCCTTCAGTATTATCGTTACCGGAGAAGTTCCTCCCGATGCCATCACCTGCGGCGTAATAGGAACGCGAGTTGAGGGTTCCACTTCACCAGGCGCTGCTGCCTCTTCCATCTCAGCAGGCGGAGCTGTCTCTGCCGCGGCTGCCCATCCTTCCGTTATTCTTGCACCGTCAACATCACGGATAACGCCGGTCACGACAGGATGGTCAACCTTTTTTAAGAATGCACGCAGCTCTTCTATATTTCTCACGTCCTTCTCCGTTGCTATCTTATCGCGCATCTCCTCAGGAATGACACCTCTTACTCGCTCTTTTAAATCCGAAGCCATCCATACCACACGACGCCAGCCGCCATCGTATTGTATAAACTTGGGGCTGTAGAAGTATTGGACTCCTATTCCAAGGAACCCTTCTACTTGCTTCCCTCCGCCTACCGAACTCGCAATACTTGAGAACGGCAAGCCAATAGGAGTATCGGAAACTTTCGAGCCACGGTGCACCCAGCCGATTCCGTCAACTTCCGGTATATAAAAGCCCGCAACCTCAAAGCAACCACAACTTGTATGTGGCTTCTCAAGGAACGAATGCAGCTTGATAGAATCATATTCTCCGCCTGAGAGCCGTACCGCAGCTTCATCTACTCCGGTATACTCCCCACCTATCGGATCTATGCACTCGCCTTTTGGAATGGGTGCATTGGGCCCCTCAGGGTCAACCCGAGCCGCAGCGCGCGAATCAAACCAGTTCATTGCACCGCAAAGAGCGGTTCGGTCAGGAGACACGACACAAACATTCGTCGGTGCGAAGGACTGACAAAGCGTGCACTGATAAAATTCGTCCACATCCTCATCGTGAAGTCCCCGCACGCGCACATCCCGCGCTTCATATATCTTGTTCGCGTCCGCTAACCTGCGTACCACCTCTTCTTCATCCGTTATATAAGTCGCCTCCATCTTCTTGATAAACGGCAGTTCCGCCTTGAAAAGCATTATGGTCGCTTTTCCTATCTGTTTCAGTGATTTCAGCCCCTTCTTTACCGCTTCCTTGCTTATCCTCACCCAAATTTCAGCCCGCTGGTTGAGGTGCATATAGCCCTGTATATAACCCTGATACTCATGATTCCTCCGCTCTATAACGGCCTCAAGGTCTTCCTCTATCTGCTCTCCGTATACCTTGTACGTCATTGTATACGCATGCGTACTGCCCTCCTCCATCTCCTCCAGGTCTGGTCCTATGAGGCTAACCTCCCCGTCTTTTATCTTATTGGGATCGGGTTCAAAGTGAACAAGCTCGAAGCCGGGTTTATTTTGCCCGCCTAACTCCACGTACAAACTCGCTTTTCTTATCCTTTCGCCCTCATACATAGGGTTTATATCAAAAGGAAATTCCTCATCCGCTTCTGGTTCTCCCATTTTTTATCTTTTATATGTTTTTTGATATTCTTAAAACAGAAGCTTTTTTAAAAACATTTTAGAAAATCCTTTTTATACGGGGTCGCCCACTTATCAATCCTTCCAACCAAAAAATTTTGGATTGCCCCTTTTTCTAAAGGTTTGACTTATCAACTCTCCACGCCAAATTAGTTCCTTAAAAACCAGTCTCCATGAAAGAGAGCAAGTGTAACAAGAGCGCTTTCTGTGCATGCAGCCGATTCTCCGCTTGCTCAAAGATCACAGAATTATCGGATTTCAATACCGCCTCGGTCATTTCATCACCAATGTGCACCGGCATGCAGTGCATTATTATAGTGTCGTCCTTCGCACGTTTCACTAAATCCTCGTTAATCTGATAGCCTCGTAAATCCTTCATTCGCTGCTCACGCTCTGTCTCATCACCCATTGATACCCAGACGTCAGTGTACAGCACATCGGCATCCGAAGCGGCTTCTGCTACATTTTCCGTGATGAGCACCTCGCAGCCCATGTTCTTCGCT
>DAOUYX010000188.1 GCA_030665925.1 Methanosarcinales archaeon
GCTCGATCACGGCGGTACGCCGAAAGAGATAATAAAGGAAAAAGGCTTGGGAAGTATCGGTTCAGACGCGATAGAAACGGCGATAGCTGCTGTGATAACGGAGAACGAAGCTGCGGTTGCGGATTACCAAGCGGGCAAAAAAGAAGCATTGAATTTCCTCGTCGGGCAGGTGATGAAGCACACAAGAGGACGAGCAGAGCCAAAAGAAGTTCGCACGATGCTCGAGAAAAGAATGAAGGAGTAATAAGAGTTTTTGCCCTCTTACCTTACTCGAAACCCGTCTTCATCTGCATAACGCTCTATCAGCGGCTTTAGCTCTTCACTGTACCACCCTTTCTTAATGAACCGTGGATAGATCGGCAACCTCTCCATTAATTCAAATGGTGCAACTTTGCTTCTGAGTTCTGCCTCACGTGGCCACGGTGATTCCGGATTGATATAGTCTATGGTTCGCTCTGATATTCCGCCGAGGTCCGATGCGCCCAGTTCTATCAATTCTTTTGGCAACGTTAAATTCGGCGGAACCTGTATCGCTATTTCTTCTGGTAATATCTCTTTCGCCACACGGACAACTTCCTTCAGTTCCTCGAATCTCGGTGGTTTTCTGTTCCACATCGCCGTTGACGGTTTAGGTAAGAACGGTTGAACGATCACCTCTTGAATATGCTCGTAACGCTCGTGTACCGATTTTATAGCTTCTAACGAGCGGATGCGATCTTCCTTATCCTCGCCTATGCCCACCAACAGACCAGTGGTAAAGGGTATCTTGAGTTCTCCAGCTTCCTCGATCATCTTCAATCGTACCGCGGGGTCTTTGCCCGGCGAGTTTTTATGCGCATCAAGCTCCGCAGCAGTGGTTTCGAGCATCAAACCCATTGAGGCATTCACGTCTCGTAACTCCTCGAGTTCTTCCTTGCTCAGCACGCCCAAATTGCAGTGCGGCAGTAACCCGTGCTGTATCGCAAGCTTACAGAGCTCCTTGGTATACGCAACGAGCGAAGTGAATCCCGCTTCAATAATGCGGTCCTTGAAGAATGAAGATAAATACGCACGTTCTGGATTCTCACCCGCGGTAAAAAGGGCTTCGGTCGCCGCTCCTTTGTGACGCACGACATTCAGAAAATCCCGCACGCTGGTAACGTACGCATCTTCGCGGCTGCGAGCTCTAAACACGCAGTAGTCGCAGGCGTTCCGGCATACGTTCGTCACTGGTATGAAAATGTTCCTGGAGAAGGTTACGTATTTGTGGGGCATTTCGTTTCGTGCACTTGCCAAGTTAAAGTATACTAAGAATAAAATCACAAAATAAACTAACTAAAGTAGAGTGAGGTGGTTGGTGGAGATATGAAAATAATACCGGGAATTTCTACGCAGGTTTTGGCTGCGAGGATTGCGACGGAACTTGGCGGTACGGTCTCATTATGCGAGTTCAAGAAGTTCCCTGACGGTGAGTTGTACACGCGAGTGATTGATGACATAAAAGACGAAGAAGTAACCATCGTGCAGAGCCTTATGGCGGATTCCGGTTTGATAAACTTGCTGCAACTGATCGATGCCGTAGAAGAAGCGCACAATACGACCGTAGTCATCCCTTATTTAGGGTATGCGCGGCAGGATAAGCGGTTTAAACCCGGAGAGGCGATAAGTTCACGGGCGATTGCACGCGGCATAAGCTTTGCGGGCATCGTGGATAGAATCTACGTGGTGAACGTGCATAACAGAGCGGTATTAGAGTATTTTGATGTGGAGGCAAAGGATCTAGATGCTGCACCTTTAATCGGCGATTACATCGCGCAAAAAGGAATAGCACAGCCGGTGATAATCGGGCCGGACGAAGGTGCAAGGGAGTTAGCGAAGGCAGTTGCTGCTCCTCACGGCTTCGATTACGACGTGCTGGAGAAGAAACGGATAAGCGGCGATGAAGTGCAGATAAAGCCAAAAGAGGTAAGCGTGGAAGGAAAGAATGTCGTTATCGTGGACGACATCATTTCCACGGGCGGCACGATCGCAGAAGCGGCTTCTATGCTCAAAGCACAGGATGCCAACGACATTTACGTCACATGCATCCACGGCCTGTTCGTGCAGAATGCAACCCTCCGAATTCTCAACGCGGGCGTCAAAAGCATCGTCGCAACCGACACAATCGAATCAATTTTCAGCGAGATAAGCGTAGCAAAGATGATTGCAGATGAATTAACCAAGTGAACGCCCTGTACGCATCAACGAGAAAGAGAACTTAAAATCTTCTCAGAGTTGTACACACGCAACTCGCCGTACAGCCCGTAAATAATACACACCGCTAAGATAAGACGGGTTACACTTACCTGACCCAGTGTACCGAACATATTCACAATCACAAGCAAAGCACCTAAGATGCCACAGCCAGTCATCGCAATCTTCAACGTGCATCTATCCACTGCCCTCTTTATCGCTTTTATACTCCTTCGATAGCCGTGAATCGAAAGACCGGAGTCACGAATCATTGCTCGTATGTCCCTTGTCTCCATGCCCGGCGAAAGTTTCACCCATATCCAGGCAGATAACATTGAACCTGCGACCATTATTGATAGGCCAGTTGCGATTCTCACTGCAATTTGCCAACCCGCAACGTCCGGATAGAGGCTATACACAAATGGCGGCAACCAGTCCCACGGGCTATAAATAGGATCGAGATAAAACATCAAGCCTGATGTTGCACTCCCAAACTCATCATATGTCCCCGGGATAGCAATCCCATGATAATAAAGCAACCGTCCAAGACCCTGTATGCCCGATTGCAGTATCCTTCCCAAATTCAAGAATACCAGTGGA
>DAOUYX010000185.1 GCA_030665925.1 Methanosarcinales archaeon
AGCGGGAGATGGACGATATACGTGAGGGGAAACGAAAGAAGAAGGACGTTGCGGACGATTCGCGGAATATGCTACGAGAAGTGTTCAAGGAGATGACAACGAACAAGGAAGAGATCGCGAAATCGCTTAAAGAGGCTATGAGGGGGGGTGCAATCGTGGGGAAATGTCCAGAATGCGGTGCAGATCTCTTTTGGATGACTTCCAAACGCAGACAAAGATTCGTGGGCTGCAGTAATTTCCCTACCTGTAGTTTCTCTTTACCGCTACCACCGGGCGGGCGCCTGATCGTGACTACCGAGACCTGCGATAAACATCCTTCTCTGTTTAAGTTAAAAATAATAAAAAAGGGCAAAGGCAGGAGTAATACGTGGGATTTCGGATGTCCGTATTGCAATTTCTTGCAGTGGAAGGAAAAGAGCGGAGATAAAGAAGATAATAAACCACAAGAAAAACAAAAATAAGTGGTATTTATAAGTGGATTATTATAATATGGGATAGGAACCGAAATGAAAGAGGTGCTGTTTCAAGAGGAGTTGCAGTATTTCAACCGCAAGTTCTCTGAGGTGATCGAGCAGAAATTGCAGGGGTGCCACAATGAGGTTTTATACAGTGCGCTGAGCTATATAAAAGATACTGGAGGAAAGAGGCTGCGTCCTGTTATATGCTATCTATCGGCGGAGGTGGTAGGTGGTTCCCGGGAAAAAGCATTATCCACGGCAATAGCGATTGAACTCATCCATAACGCTTCTCTTGTTCATGACGATATTATAGATGACAATTACATCCGGAGGAAAGCCCCTTCCAATCCCGCGATGTACGGTGAGAAGACGGCGGTAATCATCGGTGATCTCCTGCTTGGACTTTCTTGCGAGATGCTTGCGAGGTGCGGGGTGCCGGAAGTTGTGGGCCTGGTATCGAATGCTATTTCTGATACCGCCATGGGCGAATATTTGGAGTACAAGTTACGAAACTTGGAAGAGGCGACAGAGCAATCGTACATGGAGGTGGCAGAGCTGAAAACTGCTGCTACCTTTATGGCAAGTACAGAAGCAGGTGCCATGCTCGGGGGCGGAAACGAAGTAGAAATCGAGAATCTACGCAATTATGGTAAAAGTTTGGGGATTGCATACCAGATCCAGGACGATATCTTAGATATCTGTGGTGAAACAGCGAAAACGGGAAAACCAGTTGGGTTAGACATTAAAAATGGTGAAAGAACTCTTCTTGTCATTCACGCATTAAATCATTCAAAAAATCCGGAAAAGGATTATATAAAAGCGATTCTATTACGAGACAGAAGACCCGGCAGTTTTGACATTGATAAAGTGAGGAGAATTTTGGTAAACTCAGGCTCGATTGATTACGCACTTCAACTTTCTGAAGAGCTCGTAAGAACAGCGATAAATTGTATTGCCGAACTCGAGGACTCGGAAGCGAAGCAGAAACTTCAATTCATTGCTGACTTTTCGGTGGAAAGAATAAACAATTACGTTTCAAATGCTTTTTAAACAGTCGAAAGTTCTTCAAGATGGGTAGGCAGACAACCTACTCGAGTATAGTATAAATCCTTCTCCAGACTTTTATCGCCACTTCTGCTTATTGAACGATTAAATTCCCGCTATGTCACTATCATTTCAATTTCCTTTTCGCATTTATATGATTTTGATGTCTCTCGCTCTTACTTATCTCTTCAAATACCTCCTCCCAGCTTCAACCAACTCACTGAACATCTCCGTCTCTTCAGTACTCGCAATCTCCTTTACGGCTTTCGGATACCACGACGAAAGCACTGCTTTTCTTCCCGTTAACACCTTCTCGAAATCCACCATTGTTATCTTGCGTCTCGGTTTCTCCTCCTTGATTCTCTCCCTCAACGGAATCCGTGCCGCATTATCGCAGATGTCTATTATTTCTGCACTTGCAAATCCATCTGTCATCTCAGCTAACTTCTCAGTATTCACGTTGCAGGGCTTATCCCGTAATCCAATCTCAAGAATCTTCTGCCTCGCCTCAAAATCAGGGTGCGGAATGAAAATTGTGGTATCGAATCGCCCAGCACGTCTAAGCGCTATATCAACATCCCAGGGCATGTTCGTTGCTGCAAGCACCAGATAACGCTTCTCAGAACCTTTCGATTCCAAGCCGTCCATCTGAGACAGCAATTCATTCACTAAACTACGTTCATGTCCTGTCTTTGACTTAGAACGCTCACCAGCCAACGCATCTATCTCATCAAAAAAGATTATCGCCTTCTCATATTCCCTTGCAAGCTCGAATACTTCTTTTATCCTCTTTTCGCTCTCTCCAACGTATTTGTCCTTGATGTCGCTTATCTTGAGGTTGATGAAGACAGCATCGCACTCGCCCGCCGCAGCAGCCGCAAGCATTGTCTTTCCACAACCCGGTGGGCCATACAGGAGAATTCCCCCTCCACCACTCACACCGAAATATTTGTATTCATCGGGATACTTGAAAGGATAAACAATAGCCTCTTTAATTTGCTCTTTTACTCCTTCGAGACCTGCAATATCTTTGAATCTTATTTTTGGTTTTTCAGCCAGTATGAACCTCTTTGCTTTTTCTTCTTCGGTCTCTTCTCCTTCTTCAAGTCCTCTTCTACTACCTTTCTCTACATCAACACCCACAACTTTCATTCTCTTTAATTTTGCCGCAGTTTCGGTAAACTTCTCAAACGCATCGTAATACTCATTCTTCTTAGTTTCGTCCTCTGTCTTCTTCACTAAAACCTCGCAGTATTTGCTGCACCGCAGATACTCCGCACTGGCTTTCTCGTAATCTCCGCTATCGTAATACTGCTTCGCATTCTCCTTGCAC
>DAOUYX010000161.1 GCA_030665925.1 Methanosarcinales archaeon
GGATAATCGTTTGGGTGGTATGATTCCGTTGAATATAAAAAACCATATCTTAGCCGATTTCTATGCTTTTGAAATTCAAGTTGTTCCTTACATAATTGGTCATCTCCGGGTTGCGATGTCGTTAGAAAAAGTGTGGGACTATGAATTTGAGAAAGATGACCGATTCCAATTCTACCTTACAAATACGCTGGAGATGAAAGAGCCGGAACAAGAACTTCTGCTACCTCAGCTTACAGAGGAAGGTCGAGAAGCGAGGAAAGTGAAGGAAAAGGAGCCGATTCTCGTTGTTCTTGGTAATCCGCCTTATTCTGTGAGTTCGGAGAATAAATCAGATTTCATCGAGCGGTTGATGAAAGATTACAAGAAGGACGTGAAGACGGAAAAGAATATCCAGCCGCTTTCTGACGATTATATTAAGTTCATCAGGTTTGCGCACTGGAAGATAAGCCGGACAGGCAAGGGAATCTTTGGATATATCTCTAACAACTCGTATCTTTCGGGCGTCATCCATCGAGGAATGCGGAAGGAACTGCTTTCGACTTTTGACGAGATATATATCCTTAATTTGCACGGGTCGTCGCGAATAGGCGAGAAGACGCCAGAAGGAGGTAAGGATGAGAATGTGTTTGACATCCAGCAGGGAGTGGCAATTGCGATTTACGTGAAGTTGGAGAAGCCGTTGAAGGAAAAGAAGGTTTATTATGCGGACGTGTGGGGATTGCGAGATGCGAAATACAAATATCTTCGCCGGAATGACGTGACGAGCACGGATTGGCTGGAGCTTGAGCCGAGAGAGCCTTATTATTTCTTCGTGCCCAAGGATTTTGCGTTGCAAGATGAGTACGAGAAGTTCTGGAAGGTAACGGAGATATTTAAGGTGTGGTCGAGCGGAGTGAAGACGCATCGAGACCATTTTGTGGTGGGGTTCACGAAAGAGGAGATAATCCAAAGACTTAGAATTTTTATTGGTAATTTGAGTGATGAGCTTGTAAAGGAAAGATTAAAACTTAAGGATACAGGCAGTTGGAAATTATCAGAAGCAAGACAGAAGATTAAAGGGGAAGAGATAGAAAATGAAATTTATCCTTATGCGTATAGAGCCTTTGACACAAGGCAAATTTGCTATGAGCCTTCTTTAATAGACAGAGATAGGTTGCAATTTATGAAGCATCTTTTGAAAGAAAATTTAACTCTTATCACGACCAGGAAAATAAGCAGGCATCTACCTTTTTCCCATGTATCTGTTGAAAATAAAATTGGAGATATACGATATATAGTTGATTATGAAGCACAAGCTTACTTCTTCCCCCTCTACCTCTACCCCGATGAACCCAGAGGAAAATTGTTGGTTGAAAAAGCGTCCAAACCAGAACGCACACCAAACTTCTCAGACGAGTTTTTACAAGCCTTGAGAGAAGCATTGGACACAGAACCAACGCCAGAAGAGATTTTTTATTATATCTACGCCGTTCTTTACTCGCCTACGTACCGTAAACGCTACGAGGAACTTCTGAAGATTGATTTTCCGAGGGTTCCGCTGCCTTCGGATTATGAGAAGTTCAAGCAACTGAGTGAACTCGGCAAGGAATTGGTAGACCTTCATTTGCTCAGGCATCCTTCACTTAGCGAGACAGAAATAGGATTTCCGGTGAGTGGCACGAATAAAGTGGAAAAGGTCAGATATGACGAAGAGAATGAAAGGGTGTATTTCAACAAGGAGCAGTATTTCGATAGGATTTCTAAGGATGTGTGGGAATACCGAATAGGTGCGTATCAGGTACTCGCGAAGTATTTGAAGGATAGGAAAAAGCGCGAGCTATCCTTACAAGAAATTGAGCATTACATGAAGGTCACAAAGGCGATTGAGAGGACAGGGGAGGTGCAAAAGGATATAATTGTCTGAAAAAAAACAACGAACCTGAAAAGTGAAGTGACTGTGAAATAAGGGGTGTGAGAAGCGGTTTTGGAAAGTTAACTATTGCTTTATGCTCAGTGTTTGTTATCGAAATATTCCAAAAGTTTTAAGTTTGAGCATAGCATATTTTCTTTAAGGGGGTGGTACGAATGGGTATATACTTGATGTTGTCAAAACTTACGGAAAAAGGTAGAAAAGTAGTAAGAGAGAACCCAGAGAAGATAAGAGAAGTAAATGAAAAAGTGGAGAGGATGGGTGTGAATATATTAAGCCAGTACGCTCTTTTCGGTCCTTATGATTTGGTGAACATATTGAAAGCGGAAAACGACGAAGTCATTCTGAAATTAGCTATAGAAGTGACTGCGGGAGGCAAACTGGAAGTACTGACACTACCTGCGGTTCACGTAGATACGTTCATAGAGAGCCTGAAGAAATAAAAATAGAATGGAAAGAGCATGATTACTTTATGTATGTATGTAAATCAAAAAATAAAAAAAGAGAGGTGATAAAAAAAATCACCTCACGTACAGTGTCCCTTTTGCTTTCTTCTCGCCCATTGCGAGATCGCCGAGGTACTTCTTGTATTCTACGCCATCCACGGTCGCGGTCTCGACGAACTTGAACGAAGGCGTCATCTCCGTCTTGCCCTTCACCACGATCTCACCACCGATCATGTCCGATCCAGGCCATTGGGCATCGCCTTCGATCGTTATCTTGCCGCCTCTCATGCTCAAGCCCGCGAGCCTGTCCACGTTAGCCTTTATCAGGATCTCGCCACCTGCCATGTACTGCCCGACGAGTTCACCGGTATTGCCATTGACCGTCACTTTACCGCCGGTCATGCCCTTATCTTCGCCGCGGTACATCGCACAGAGGTTGTCCTCCGCATCACCCTCGATTACCAGTTCGCCACCATGCATCTCTCTGCCTGCCCAGCAATTTGCGTTTCCTTTCACTACTATCCGTCCGCCTTCCATCATCGCACCACAATGCATGTCCACGTCACCACGTGCCTCGATCTCGCCTGCTTTCATACCGTCTCCGATTCGCTTCACTCGTGTCAAATCCCCTTCCATTACAATCTTCACTTCGTCTGCACTTCCTGCATCTCCAGCGACGCTCACGTCGAACAGGTCTCCGGTATTCTCCTGCTTGTTGCCCCACCAGACTTTCACCGCTTTTACTTCCGCTTCACTCTTGCCAAACAGCTTATCCGGGGTTAACGCGTCTACCTCGACCGGTACTTGAGCGATTCCACTCATTGCCGCATCCTTCAATTTTAACGTTATGGTTTGCATTTTTCTTTCCTCCTCTTCTCCTCTATAAAATTAGTTAGCTGCTCCTCCACGGCGCTTTTATCTCGTATGGATTCGGCAAGTAAGCGTCCTGAACCGGATAGTTATTGAAGGTCACTGAGTAGTATTTAGCGAATTTGTCCTTCAGCGTTACGAGCATCTCATCCATCAGCTTATCATCGCATTCCGGCGTGACAAAAATCGTTCTCCCCGGTGGTGCCGCGACGACTTCTCCGTCCTTAACCACGATTTCTCCTGCTTTTATCGTGTATTTCGTATTTAAGAACGCCTTCTGGATTTTGCCTGCATCTCGCTCTTCCGGTGACATATCGTAAATT
>DAOUYX010000133.1 GCA_030665925.1 Methanosarcinales archaeon
ATTGCGCCTGTGTTTTCAAACTCAGCGATGACTCTTATCGTACGACCAACTTGCAGCTTGCCTTCTACGGATAACGAGCTCAAATCACCATCTAGTGCTCCGGCAACGGAAAAAGAAGCGTCCAGGGCTTCTGTCTCTCTCCCCTCGTAGAGCACCGAACCATTAATTAGATACGCGCCGGGTGTCAGTATCTTGTAATATGATACGAGATTGGCGGTATCACCAACCGTGACGAGCATCTCATCGCTATCCACTATATCTATAAACTCGCCATCGCAATAGACCTCACCTGTAAACTTAGCCTTCGTATCTATCATGCCTGTATTTTCAAACTCAGCGATGATTTTGATAACACGGTTGACCTGCGGCTCGCCCTCTATATATAACGACCTTAATTCTCCCTTTCGCGTGAGTGCGCCACGCGGCAGAATTGTAACAGGCAAAACCTTTGCGGCTATGAGCTCTTCACCAAGCGATACATTCACGGATACATTATAATCTCCGGGCTCTTTTCCCGTTGTATTCCAGAGCACGGTAATTGTGCCTGTTTTATATGGCTTTATCCCTGTTTCATCATGCTCGAATGTATCAACAAGCGTGCCGTTCTTTGTTATGGTACAAGAGACTATAGGTGTGGCAACCACATTGCCTTCGTTCTGGAATGTAACGAGAATCCGTAATGGGTACTCAACCTCGGTCTCCGCTGCGGTGATGTCCTTCACCGTGCCATTCAAGATCTGGGTGCCGGTCACCGCGATGGTGGCATCCACTTTCATGCGCACTACAGAATGCACCATAGCCCCCGCACCAGCAGTGGCTTCAGGCGGAATGCTCTTGATATAAATAGTAGTATCGTAAACCTTATTTTGTGCATCGTCTGGGACTCTTATACTTACGATTATTCGCTGCTGCGTATGCCGATTGAGGATCTTGATCGTGCCATCTTCTTCCTGTTTCGCACTGAGCTTTATGGTTCTGCCGTCGCTGGTTGTAAGGATTGCGGTTTCGTTGTGCAGATCGAGCGTTATCAGCGCGAAGTTGTCACCTTTAACCACGCGAATAGCAGTATTATCCTCTTTCTGAATCTCCGCGGTCCCTGCCCAGCCAAGTAAGAGGTCTTCCCTGAGGTACCTGATCAGTCGCTCGCTATCGTTACCCGGTACCACATCCCAGCGACAGATCAAGAGCCCTTTTATCCTGATGGTCGAGACATAGAGCTTCTGCGTGTCACCTACTCGTTTAGCGGAGAGATCGTGGATTCCACCACTGCTCGTTTGAAGAGTGGCTGTTCCATTCATAGCATCGAACGTTATTGTAGCGGAGTGCCGTTCAGCAACAATATGGATGGTGGTGTTGTCCTCAGATTTCTGTATCTCGGCGCCTTCCGCCCATTCAATATGGAGCACATCTTTCAACGCTTTCAGGCAGCTCTCGCTCTCACTTCCCGGGACATTCTCCCAGGTGAAGAGATAGTTAGTGAGCGGCGTGAGCGGATCTTCAGCACGGTAAAACGAAATCCACTCGCGTCCCGGCCCTAATGCACTGAACTCGTAGTCGGTATCCTCCTCAGAGAGATAGCAGACTGCTATTTCGCACTCATACTCGCTGCCTCGCATAGCATCTTCAATCGTGAAATTCGGGGGTGAGACACCAAGTCCCGCAGCCTGCACAGAGCTACAAGCTACCAGGAGCATCAACCCGGTTACAAGCGCCGCTGTAATAATTGTTCTTCTTTTCATTCTTCACCTTTTACGTATACCACGCCTCCGCGTCATAGTGCAGAGAATAAGAGCAGAAACGAAGAGAGCGATTAAACAGTAAATAATCTCAAACCCGGGGATACCTTTTTGCGCTTCGCCATCTTTAACGCCTTCCGCTTCGAGCACGGTAAAAGGAACGTCCTTCTTATCTGTCTCCTTCCCCTCGTAGCTCACGTCACCTTTTATCGTGTACTTGCCGGGCTCGGTTATCTTGTAATACGCAAAGAGCTGACGTGTCTCACCAACCTCCACAAGCATCTCTTTGCTCTCCAATACCTCCATTAAGGTGCCATCATGATACAGCTCACCCTTAAACTTCGCTAAGGTATCGATTGCACCGGTATTTTCAAACGAAGTGATGATTTTGAGCACACTGTTGATCAGCGGCTGACCTTCTATCGTTAACGCCTTCAATACGCCCTTATGGGTGAGTGCGCCACGTGGCAGAATAGAAAATGGCACGTCCTTTTTGGCAAGCGTCTCATCACCGAGCGATACCGCTACGGAAGCGGTATAATTGCCCGGCTCGTTGCCTTTGGTATCCCAGAGCACAGTGATCGCTTCGGTCTTCCTGGGCTTAACACCGGTCTCATCATACACGAAGCTGTCAACGGTTTTGCCCTCCTTCGTTATGCTCACCTGGATAGAGGGAATAGCGACCACATTGCCCTCGTTCTGAAGTTCAACCTTTATTTTTAACGGATAATCAACCTCGGTATCTGTACCGGTAATGCCCTTCACCGTTCCTTTGAGGATCTGCATGCCCGTCACCTGAATTGTGCCTTTCACCGGTATCCGCACTATCGCATGCGCCACCGCTCCCTCAACAACCGCTCCTTCTGGTGGGACGCTCTTCACGTAGATCGTTGGTGTGTACTTCCGATTAGGCGCATCAGTGGGCACCGTTATCTTCATCAGCATCTGCTCCGTCGACTGCTTAGGGATATAGAGCGAGGCGATTTGCGCCTCAGGCTCATCCGCGCGGTAATACGTTATCCACTCGCTTGCAGGTCCGGTAGAGGTGAGCTCATAGGTCTCATTATCGTCACCAGTGTTGCAAACCGTGATGATGACCTCGTACTCGACACCCTTCAGCGCATCATCAATCGTGAAACTCGGAGGCGAAATCCCGAGTCCCGGCGCCTGCACCGTGCTGCATGAGAACACCGCTATCAATGCGATTATGAATATTCCTGTGAGGATATTTCGCTGGTTCATTATCCCGTAGTACTAATACAGTTCTAATATATATATAAAAAGTATTTAAAATGCTTCTTTGCTAAAGCTTTCTTTTTGAAAGAAAGGGTTTTTCTAAAACGTAACCGTATTCTTTCTTCCGTTCAGATAAAAGACGGGCGTTTGTATGAAGGTTCTTTATCGAGCCCGAGTATGTCTGCAGCGGTGTTTCCAATGGCGCCAGTAACGTGAATCCCACGGTATCCGAAGACTGCACGGGCATGCACTGTAAAGGTGCCTGTTCTCGTTGCGCTATTACCGCTCTTATCAACGGCATAAATCGTCACTGTCGGCTTCACTCGATCCAGCTCCATTGGGTGCGAGATGCCAGAGATTGAAGGATCAATGTTCGTTATGGAGACACCCGCTTTCGAACCCTACAACTGTTGAATTCCGTTTGGATGGTATACAATTGCCGTAACGGTTATTGGGATGGTATCAGGGCACGTGTTCATCATTACGATACAGTAATGCTTCAAAAAAGAGAGAAGCTCAATATTTATTTTAAAAAAATCGTTTGGATAGGGTATCATATCGTACCCTATCCCTCATCTCTTCGCTCACGCCGCCTTACACCGGAGATGGTGTGAAGGTTGCTGAGCCGGTGTACTCGTCTGGCGCGGTTCCCAGCGGCACAGCCAAGCTGAATGGGACATCGCCCGTGTTACCAGTAGCACCTTTATTTATCTCCGTTGCTGAAAGCCACGTTGTTGTTATCGCCGTATCTGGGATAATCTCGCTCGACGTTTCTCCTGTCATGTCTGTCCACGTGATGCCATCGTTGGGATTGTTGTTATAGTCAGACTGACCCCAATCCACGAATACCACTACGACATTCCCCTCGTTTGTCACGGTTGAAGATCCTGTTCCAGCGGAGCCGCCTGGATGCACCGTACCGAAGCCCACGTCGGTAACTGAGATAGCTAGCAGCTCATTAACTGTGAATGTGCCCGTGTTAGAACCTATACCTCCATCAACGTCTGTAGCAGTAACGGTCACCGTGTACGGGCCTGGGTCAGTATAATACGGTATGCCGAAAGTTCCCTCGTAAGTTGCGTCAGTGCCACTACCAGACTGCTCCGTAAGACTGATTGGTAGGAGGGGCACAACAGTAGCTATAGCCGGGTCGATAGCCGTTATCGCCACTGTATCGATCTGCTCATAGCCTTCCGCATGAGAAACTCCTGCCCTGACAGTGATTGTCGTAGTTCCGCCTGCGGTTAGCGTTACGAGATCAGGCGTTACCGTTACTGTATTGACAACAGGACCAGCACTGAGTTTTACAGTCGCGCTTGTAGCCGCATTCTCATCATCACCAAACGCCATGGGCACGGCAACAGCCATCACAACTACAGCAGCCATCATAATCGCGCCAATTTTCCTTTTTCCATTCATTTTTTTCTTTTCACGTCCTATTTTTTTTATTTTATTTCTGTTCGCTCAGAGGGGATACATCTTATCCGGAAATGCGATTTCTTCTTCGCCTTCCGCCGCCCCCTTATTGCGCCCATTTATTGTTTCCTTCTATGGTATCCATAAAGGGTAAAGGGGTATAAAAGCTTTTCGGTTTTTCCCTGATTGTTACCCTTATGGGTAACTATAAATGACAGTCTTTGATTCGTGATGCATGG
>DAOUYX010000034.1 GCA_030665925.1 Methanosarcinales archaeon
ATTCCCCTTTGGGAAACTTTAGATACCCGCCGCCGTTATCTAAAATCGTGTTTTAAAAGGAATAATAGAACGGAATCACTATTTCGAGTTTTTTGTGTGCTTGGTACTTATTTAAGACGTTTTAAGTGTGTTATTTACGTACGACTCGCTCGTACTTCTTTGCCGCCGTCCCCAACTCCTTCGTCGCATCTATCCCCATCTTCGTTGTCAGTCCATTTTTAGAAGAGGGGTCAAGTGACGAGCCCTTTACCCCAGGAATAAGCACCACATCTTCATTCCAGCGCACTCGCGTCGCTACTGCGTACTCCACCTCATTCGGATTAAATATATTTATATCGTCATCAACAACGATACCGAGTTTAAGGCTGGGATGTGCCGCGAATGCAGCGATAATCGCATTTTTCGACTCGCCTTCCTTTTCCTTTCTTAGCTGCACCACCGCATGCAGATAGCAACACCCGCCATCGGTCAAAAAGACGTTCTTCACTCGTGCTACATGCTCTACTGCCTTGAATATCAGCGGTTCGTACGGCACGCCCATAAGCAGCCGGTGCTCCCTGCCCGAAGGCAGGATAGCATGATAAATCGGGTCTCTTCGGTGATACATCCTCGTAAGCGTGATAACCGGCTCCTCTCTTATTTCGTCATACGTACCGGTAATATCCAGGAACGGCCCTTCTGTTGCTCGTTCTTCGCTGATAAAGCCTTCGAAGGCGATTTCAGCATGCGGTATTGCTATGCCGTTATCCAATTTGAAAAGCTCCACCGGTTCGTTTGTATAAGAAGTAGAATGTTTCTTTGATAAAGCTTTCTTATAATCCCTTATAGGGCTTGCGGGGTCGTGGAGCAGAGCCCCACAGAAAGAAAGGTTTTTTAACGTAGATGCGTATTCAAACTCCTTCCCCGGTGGAACCCGTGTCGAGGCAGCTAAGAGAATAAAAGGGTCTGCACCAATAGCGATTCCAACTTTTAAGTCGTCGCCTCGTTCGAGCGCTTCGCGATGCATCTTGTACAGGTGGCGAGAAGGAACAAGCCGTGCTGCTAATCTTTTATTGTCTAATACGAGCATCCGGTGAAATGACGCATTACTCACGCCATCCAATTCCGCAACGACCACACCGCCTGTAATATAAGCGCCTGCATCGCCTTTGAAATGGGTTAATATCGGCAACTCGCCCAAATCCGGCTCTTCCACCACTTCTTTCGTCGGCGAATCCTCCACTACGTTCACCTTGCTACTTTCAGGATCGCCGCCTTCCGGGATTCCCGCCAGGAACTGCACGAGGTTCGCGGATGGAACGCCGAACAAATCCGCCAGTATTTCCCTGCCGCCCAGTACGTTCATGACAACCTTATGCGTGCCGTCAACTGCGTGGAAAAAAATAGGCAACCCTTTTTGCTCAAGCTCTACACAAAGCGCTGCTGCCTCATAGTTTGACGATACTTCTCGTTCAATCTCGATTAACTTCCCTCTTTTACCCAAATTTCCCTTGCACAGAAAAACCCGCTTCAGAAGTCCGTCATCACCCGGTACTGGTCTATCTCTTCCTTCATCAACCTCAAAAATCTTCTGCTCGTACCTTCTACGTCCGCTGCGTTTGTTATCCCTCGTCCGACAATTAGAATATCCGCACCGCCTTTTATTGCTTCCGGTGCGTTCTCTTCCCGTATTCCGCCAGCAACCGCTACCAGCATCTTCTTACCACCTATCCGCTTTATCTCCCCTATATTTCCCCATACATGCCGCACTCCCACTTCTTCCGTGTCTATCGCACGGTGTAGTTCCACCACGTCCGGCATCAACCCACCTACGCTTAATTCCCTCAACACGTCTATCGGCTTTGTCACATTCAGCATATCTAGGGAGGAGTAAATGCCCGTTTTCTTCGCCTCTTCTATCGCCTTCTCCATCGTTCTGAGAGGCGCCAATCCAGAAATTACCACGGCGTCAGCACCGGAATCCGAAACCATCCGCGCCTCCAGGTTGCCGGTATCCAGCGTCTTCAAATCGGCAACCACGAACGTCTCCGGCTTTATCTCCTTTATCTTTCCTATGATGTCCATGCCATATCGCTTTATCAGCGGCGTGCCTGCCTCTATAATCAGGTGATCGTTTCTCGGCAGCTCCTTCACCACCCGTTCCATCTGTTCCCACCTGGGAATGTCCAGAGCAACCTGCAGATATGGTGGGTCCCATAATTTCGTCACTTTCATGCCCAGTGAAGGATGTCGCGATCTGTCCTTCTCGTACAGCACTTTCTTAATGTCCGGAAAACCATCTATCGCCCTCTTTATCGCCAACTTCGTCGCCCCGTAATTGTACCGATATATCTTATTGTAATCCTCAGCTTGAGGATGCATGAACACGCTTACGATAATTACGTAATCCTCTACCTTGTCTTCAGGTATTACGCCCTCCTCCACGGAATCGGCGACCGCTTTGGCTATCGCACTCTGCGCCGGTCCAAATACCCTTTCTGCCTCCTTCATATTCCGCACCGTAACCTTCGGCACGACTACCGTAGGCGGTTTGACCGGCAGATTAGGCCTTATCACAGCAAACACCGGTGTGTGCCCCGCGGACATTTGGCTCATGGCGTTTGTAAATGCCACGCCTACTGGCCCGTATTTATCCCCAATCATCAAATCAATGTGTGCAACTTCTGACCCTTCCCCTATCAACGCTTCACCCACATACATCGTAGTTCACCTTTATTATCTCCGTGTGTTTATATAGATGGCACCTGCTTTATATCTTATCCAATGCTTTCCGCACCTTAGGCAGCAGTTGATATTCGAGTTCTAACTGGTGGAAGCCGGGTCTGGGCCCCCCTTTCCTCGTTGCTCTACATATTCGCGGGTCACCGATGGGGAATCCGCGTGGCTTTGAAAAAATCCCATTTTGGTCCATTTTTTTTACTTCATCCGCTATCTCTCGTATTTTACCCTGCTCTCCTTCCAGCAATGCACCAAAACACGTCTCTTTTACCCTGATGTCCGAGCTTGCAATGCTCGCGTCTTCGCTAATCATAGATAAGATCTTGCTCTTCACCTGTCCTGGCGTTATCTCAGAATCAGGCGAAATCAAAATCACCCTCGTCTCGATCCCCATCTTTATTCCTCTTTTTTTACTTTCAGCGACAACCTTTCTTTCCTAAAGAAAGCGTTTTTGATTAACCTTTTTCTAAAAGGTTGTTGATGGGCCCGCGGAGATTTGAACTCCGGACCTCTCGGTTATCAGCCGAGCGCTCCAACCAGCCTAAGCTACGAGCCCTTGCCTTTCATCTCCTATCTCTACAATGTTATACTAACTAACGTGAACATTATAACTTTTACCTTTAAGATAGCAGGAGTATCCTTCAATATACTATTGTGAGCGAGCAAAGAACGATGTACCTCAAGGAATATAACTTTGAGTCCGGGCTACTGGTAGCAGTGTGTGACAAGGATTTGGTGGGGAAGAGTTTTGAAGAAGGAGGGCTTTCCCTGAAGATCACGGCACGCTTTTATAAAGGCGAAGATGCGACGGAAGGCGCAGTAATCGCTTCTTTGCAGCGTGCAACAGTAGCGAATTTAGTGGGTAAGCAAGCGATAAAATGTGCCTTAGATAATGATTTCATTGAAGAAGCAAGTGTGATTTTCATCGATGGCGTGCCGCATGCTCAGATGCTGAAAATATGAGCTAAACATTGCTATTCGCTCGGTTCCTCTTTCATAACCGACAGGAATCGTTTTGATACAGCATCCTCTATGAGCTGTGTAATTGTATCTTTATCTTTTATCCCGCTGAAGATACCAAGCGGTATCTGCGCAGCAGCCATCGAAGCGTGTCCACCTGCGGAACCTAAGTCCCCGAATGCTCGAACAAACGCATCTCCTATATTCACCCGTATATCCTTGCTCCGCCCGGAAACGCAGATCATATCTTCGACTAACCCTATCACTACAACTGTTGAGATTCCTTCCAGATTAAGCAAATAATCCGCAGCTTGGGGAATAGCATCCAGATTCGCCACTTCTCCTACATTCGTGATTAAATAGCTTCCTTTTATCTTCTTGTGCAGTATCGCATTACCCACTACGTTCAGCATCTCGGTGGACATGGGTGGCGTCTCTATTTGGTCCAGAAGGTCTTTATCCGCCTTTAAATAGAGGAAAGCAGCGGCGGAAAAATCCGATGGATGCGTCTCACGCTTAAAACCAGCCGTATCTGTTCTTATTCCATGCAAAAGAGCGGTCGCCAACACTTTATCCACCGGTATGTCCAAATCCTGCAGATACCTCGTCAATATCGTTGACGTTGCACCGCTATCGGGCTGGACCTCAAGAAAATCAGCAGCTACTTTCCCTTTATTATTCGCAGTGTGATGGTCTATGATGATGTTCACCTCGCCTTCAGGAGGTGGCAGCAAGGGATTGTGTACACCGGGAACAGTGGCATCTACAAGTGCCAACTTACCGTATCCCTGTAATTCCTTCTCCTGCTCTATTCTTATCATCTCTATTCCCAGGATGTTTACAAAAGCTCGATTCACATGATGCCCTATTTCCCCGCGATACAAAATATCCGCGGATACACCCACGTGCTTTGCTATTTGCTTCAGTGCAAGGGCAGAAGCTATTGCATCGGGATCTGGACTGTCGTGAACAACAATGCCCAACTTTCCATCCTCGTTCTCCTTTACCCCTTCGATTATAGCAGTCAATTCTTTCGCTTTCTTTAGGGACTTCGCGCTCTCCAACTGCTCAATCGCCGTTCTTGCGATTATATCCGGGATTGACAAAACCACGTCAACGTCTAACCCTTTTAAGTCCTCTTTATCTGCGGGGTCGATTGTTCTCACTATTAAACGAGCATGTGGTATCATCTCTTTTATATTGTCCACCGCTTTCTTGTTCCCTTCGCTGTCGTTGCTCAGGATAAAAAACGCTTCCGGCTTACCCTCACTTATGACCTTTCTTGTCACTTCAGGGTCGTTTATGTCACCGATGAACGCGATAAAATCCTCTTCCTTTAGCACTTCCACCTTCTTCTCATCCATATCCACGATGAGAACGTCCAACCCTCGCCCTTTTAACTCCTTTGCTACCGCATAGCCTATTCTTCCGCAGCCAAATATTACTTGCAGCGCCCTACTTTTCCCTTTCGTCGTGCGCTTGGGTTTACTCTCTTCAGCGTTCATCTATCTATCTATCCTATTATCTTTGTAATGAGATCCTTTTAATATCTTTCTAAAAAACTTTTACATTGATTAATTTTTCCTTTTTAAACGAAGGTGTTTTTGCGATGAGGTATAGTGATTGGGCGCCGATATATAAGGGGATACTGAAGGATTTTGGGTTTGATGGAGCAAAAGACGATGAAGCGGCGAAATTGGCTTCTGGGATCCTATCGCATAAACTAAAAGCCGAAGAGAAAACCATAACACAGGAAGTAGAAAAGCTCATAAAAGGAAAAAGAGTAATAATCTGTGGCAATGCACCATGTTTGGAACGCGAGATAAGGGATAGGGAAAAGGAGTTTGACGTTTCTCCATTTTCTCATGACTGTGTGGTGATAGCGGCGGACGGAGCCACTTCTGTTCTTCTGCGTAATGCTATAATACCAGACCTCGTCTGTACCGACCTTGACGGAATTATTGCGGATATAATTACGGCAAACAGGCTCGGTTCGATAATTGTAGTGCATGCGCATGGTGACAATATGGCTATGCTGAAGAAGGTGTTGCCCGCACTAAATGAGAATGTGCTCTGCACAACGCAAAGCAAGCCGCTTCATAACGTCCACAACTTCGGGGGATTCACCGATGGCGACCGGTGTGTGTTTCTGGCGAAGGAATTCGGTGCGTGTGAAATAGAACTCCTCGGTTTCGATTTCGAGGATGAGCAGGTAAGTGAGCGAAAAAAGAAGAAGTTGAAGTGGGCGAAGCGGTTGATTAGTGATGTTTTGTAGTGTCACTTTGAATTTATTTTTCTGCCATTTCAGAGTGCCCTCTTCTCCAATAATTCCATAAATGCGCAAGGAAAGCAAGATAAAAAATAAAAAAGGAAAGATTTGGGTTCGGTCTAATTAATAGACCGCTGTGATGCCCATAGCCTCTTCTGCAGCATCGATCGTTACGTCAATCAGCAAAGCGAGCGAGGGGTCATAGCACCGTTCCATATTCCTTATCTCCTCCGCGGTAATGCCTGCATAGATCGCAACTGCCAACTCGTTTACCCGTTCTGCAACGGTGGCTTCGCCGAGCATCTGCGCTCCTATTAATTTCTTGGTGTATGCATCGAAGATCAGTTTCAGGGTGAGCGGCTTCGCACCGGGGAAGTATCGCGCCTTTGTGAGTTTCGTTGCTTTGCCGCTTATCGTTTTTAGCCCAGCCCTTGCCACCGCTTCCGAGGTTACGCCCACAGAACCCATCAGGAGACCCGCGAAATCAATTGCTGTTGGAGCCAAAGAAGGTTCATAAGAGGAATACATACCTGGCTGTCCGCGGATATCGCTGAATATATTGTCGGTTACGACTTTAGCCTGAACCACGGCTGTGGATGCAGCTTGGTTCAACCTCGGGCGATGCGTGATCTCATCTATAACCTCCACGCAGTCGCCAACTGAATATACGTTGTTTATATATCTCCTTCCTTTTTTAACGTGCATCGCGCTATCCACCATTATCCCTCGACTTACCCCTATCTCTATTCCCGCTTCCTTCGCGAGACTCACATTTGGTCTCTTTCCCATGGATATTACTACTATATCCGCGGGAATTTCTTCTTCACCTATTACAACTGATTTCACTCTCCCACCATCGCCTTTTATACCAGTTATTCCCTTTTTCCTATCGAGGATGAATCTCACTCCCTTCTTCTCCATCCATTCTTTAAGCATATCCCCCATATCAGGATCTAATCTTGTGGGTATTAGTGAAGGAGGTCTACCGAATACTGTGGTTTTTAATCCCCGAGCGGAAAAGGCGGAGGCGATTTGTATTCCACCGATTCCATGACCGTAGACAAAAGCATTTTTCACGCCCTCTGAATTCATCGCAGCTTCTATTTTACGCGCGTCATCTTCGTCATTAAACGTATAAACACCTTCAAGCTTTGTTTTCTCCACAATTGCGGGCACAGCAGGCTTTCTACCCGTCGCTATAACGAGATAATCGTATTTGAGCACCTCACCGGTTTTAAGCGTTACACTATTCCCCCCTACATTTATCTTCGTTACCTCGCTCTCGGTTCTGAAATCAACGCCCTGGTCGAGGAAGAACTGCGGCTTGTTTATCTCCGTTCTATCTATCTCATACCAGCCACGTAAAGCAAAAGGCAGCCCGCAAGTGGATACCCAGCCGCTTTTCTCTCGCTTTATAAGTGCTAAATGCAGTCCATCCTTCACTGCGTCCTTCTTTGCAAGTAAGTTCCTCAAGACGTATATCCCGCCAATTCCTCCACCAATTATAACAACTTCTTCCGTCATTCCCTCTTCTTCTCCTTTTGTTTGCTTTGCTATTGGCAAAGGAGGGATATGCGCTCAAAGTATAAATATTTAACGGTTTTTACTCAACTTAGAGGGTTTTAAGATGGCAATCGGGAGAAGCGGGAAAGGCAGGGGAAAAGCAAGTGGAGCAGGAACCATAATAAATGCAATAGCGACCTACAAAGGCTCTGCTTTTGGCATTGATTTATGGACGTATGCGGAAGTGGAGCTTGGCGATGATTTCAAAGGCATAGAAGGCGAGATAGAGCGAGAGGGGAAAGAGAATGCTGATACCCGGTTGATAGAGCGGTGCGTGGAGTTAGTGCTGAGAAAGTTTGATCTGCCGTTGCGTGCGTATGTGAAGACGAGCAGTGAGATACCGATTGGAAGCGGGCTGAAGAGCAGCAGTGCTGCGGCAAATGCTGTGGTCGTTGCCACTCTGGATGCGATAGGAGGGAAAGAAGCGAAAGAGAAAATCGAAACGTTGGATGCGATACGAATAGGTGTAGATGCTGCTCTGGACGTTGGCGTGTCCATAACCGGTGCGTTTGACGATGCCTGTGCTTCTCTGCTCGGCGGGATCGTAATCACGGACAATAGAAAGAGGGAGTTGATAAAACGAGTGGAGAGAGATTCGGAGGTTCTTATTTTTGTGCCACGAGCAAAAGCGTTTACCGCTGATACCAATGTGAAGCGGTCGAGATTAATCGCCCCGTGGGTGAGCGGTGCGTATGAATTGGCATTGGATGAGCGGTTTGAAGAGGCAATGACGCTAAATGGCTTTTTGTATTGCGCAGCGTTGCATTTTAATCCGGAACCGATGTTCATGGCGTTGGAATGCGGCGTGAAAGGAGTGAGTCTATCCGGAACGGGGCCATCTTTTGTTGCTTTCATAGACGATGCCGACGAGAAAGAGGAGCGATTACGCGAAGCATGGAGCGAGTTAGAGATCGAAGGAAGGATAATGAAGCGGAGGATAAACAACAGGTCTTCTTTTTTCTTTTAGTGCGGGTTATCTTCTGTTAAGTTAAGAAAGAGAAAAAGTGATTATAGTAAAAAGGAGATAATACGTGGGTGATGGTAATGGCAGAGGGCTTTACAGACGAGGGGAAGATATGGTATAATGGCGCGTTTGTGGATTGGAAGGAAGCGAAAGTGCACGTTCTCGTACACGGCTTGCATTACGGGTCTGGCGTTTTCGAGGGGATACGATGCTACGCAACGGAGAAAGGGTCTTTCATCTTCAGGCTGAGGGAGCACGTAGACAGGTTTTATCGGTCTGCGCAGTCGTACAAGATGGAAATCCCGTACGCAAAGGACGTGATAGAAGAATCGATAAAGGCGACGATTCGTATAAATGGACTTGATGCGTGCTACATACGACCAATTGCGTTTTATGGTTACCATCACCTGGGTCTGAATCCGATTGGCTGTCCGGTGGATTGCGTGATTGCGGTGTGGCCCTGGAGTGCTTACCTTGGTGAAGAGGCGTCAGAGGGCGGTATACGATGTACGTTCTCGACATGGCGAAGAATAGACCCGAGCACGCTGCCAATTACAGCAAAGGCCACGGGGCATTATCTCAATTCGATTTTAGCTTCGTTAGATGCGAAGGAAAGAGGTTTTGACGAGGCGATACTGCTTGATACCAAGGGCTACGTGGCAGAAGGTCCGGGTGAGAATATATTCGCCGTGAAAAATGCAACACTGTACACACCGGAAGCGAGATCGTCTGTTCTGCCAGGAATCACGAAAGCTTCAATAATCGAGCTTGCACGGGATATGGGCTATAAAGTAGTGGAGAAGCGCATAACGAAGGCGGAGTTATTGGATGCTGATGAAGCCTTCTTTACCGGGACCGCAGCGGAGATGGCACCGATACGAGAGATCGATAACGTACTGATAGGTGGCGGTAAGAAGGGTGAGGTGACAAGCGTGCTACAACGGAAGTTCTTTGATGTGCTGAATGCACGCGAGGAGAAGTACATGAAATGGCTGGCGCCCGTATAGATAGAATATAAAAGCGGTGAGCGATTATATCTCTTAGCCAAAGGCACAACTGTCTTCTAAAAGTTGCGTTTTCACCTTTGCACCTTGCAGCGTTTTTATCTGATACAATCCTTTATCTCTTCTTTCGTTATCACTGCATTTTCACTAATCACACTATTCCGTAGCACGGTTTCGGCCACATTTGCTCCGGGAAGGATCACAGAATTATAAATTCTGCTTTTGAGTACCGCTGCATGATTTCCTACGACAGCAGGACCCTGTATTACCGAGTTCTTAACCTTCGCATACTCACCGATGGCAACGTTCCCCTGAATCTCGCTACCTTCCATCTTAGCGGTATCTGCGCATTCAGATCCTTTTCGCTCTAATACCCACCTGCTTGCTTCCATGTAGCCCTTTAAATTGCCAACGTCGGTCCAGAAACCATCAACCACACATCCATAAACCTCTTTCCTCGCTACGAGTAGGGGATACAAATCCTTGGCAAAATCAAATGCTTCTCCATCCGGAACATGCCTCATTGCCTCAGGTTCTATAATATACAAACCGGTATTCGCAAGGTTAGAGAAACACGCATCCGGAGCTGGCTTCTCCTTGAAGTTTATTATCCTACCCGTGGCTTCTATCTCTGCGATCCCGTATAAAGACGGGTTTGGCACGGGCAGAAGCGCAATGGTCACTGAACCTTCATGCGCTTTGTGAAATCTCATCAGCTTCCCTATGTCTATCTCTGTAATGTTATCGCCCTGTATTATCACCATTGTATCGGCTATCCCAGCGTTTTTTACCGACCCCGCAGTACCTAAGGGCGAAGGTTCCTCAGGATATACGATCTTTAAATCTTTCCTTTTACTGAGATAATCTATCGTTTGCTCTCTCAGGTAGTTTGTGGTGATAACAATCTCTTTCAAGCCATATCCCACCAGATAATCCAATATATAATCTATTACAGGTCTATTCACCAGCGGGATCATAGCCTTCGGCGTGCTAAGTGTAAGTGGCCTGAGTCTTGTTCCATAGCCGCCTGCAAGAATTACTGCTTTTGTCATCGTTAACGTTACTTTCTCTTTTAAAGAAAGATTTAAAAAGAATACATTTTCGCTTTTAGTACAGGTTTTCTTTTTCCGCGAAGCTGCGAAACATTTTTGGTCAAAACTTTTCTTATAGGCTTGTTAACTGTTGTTTTTTGATTTGAAGCTCGGTAGTGTCCTAACCAATAGTTGGTAATATCTTGAACATCAACAATTCCTTCCATGTCCAAACGTGATCTGAGATGCCTTCAGCCATGCACGGTGTTCTTCCTATGTTCTTCTCACCCTTCTCTGTTTTTATCGTCAACGCCGAATTAACCCTGATCAGGTTGTTGTAGCACTGATACACGTTTAAATGGTTGTCCAACATCTCCTTGCACCTGGAAAAGCACAAACTTTTCCTGACCAGCCAGCCTCGAAATGCCATGTCTCAATGTTAGATTATATCTCTCCACATAGACGGTGTCTATGCCCGCATCATCTACTTCACCAAATATGGCCATTCTGGTCTTACCGACTACCCTCCCTTTCCTTGATGAGTTGTCCGTAGTTAATCGTCTCTGCCTCGAAATTATCCAGTATAGCATTGATATATTGATCGTTGCCGTCGCTGATGAATGTGGCCTTCTCATCCTCTGTTGGCTTCTTGCCCCGTTTTCTTACCGTTTCCATTAACTTATCTGCTGTGGCTTGTACTCTTTTACCGGTGCTGTTGTTGTGCCAGATGAAGTTTCGTATCTGCTTTCTTCGCTATGTAGATCCAGCAGTCGCCCCGTCTATCTGCGTCACCATCCCCCTCGTCAACTTTCTTTTGTTTTTTTTTACGAACGACCACATCTCATCTACCTGGACTTCGGTAAGCCCAACATCTCTTATCAAAAAGTCCGTTACATCCCTTGCGTGTCTTGCTAAGTCTTCTACGACATCTGATACCGTGTCGCGATGGATCTCCATTATGCGTTCAATAGCTCTTATTCCGTTTTTCTCCACCAGCAATTTGCAG
>DAOUYX010000078.1 GCA_030665925.1 Methanosarcinales archaeon
GGATGATATCGGAAGCGTTAGAAGGAATGATGGAAAGGGAAAGAGAGGAGGAATAATGAGAATAAAAGGTAGAAGCATCTCGAAAGGAACGGCTACCGGAAAAGCATTGATCTCAAAGCAAAAAATCTCCTTCCTCGGTGCTGTAGATCCCGTTACGGGCATCATTGTCGATAAATCACTTGATATCTACGGAAAAAGCATAGCGAGTCGTATTTTGATATTCCCCGGTGGAAAAGGCTCAACCGTTGGCTCTTATGTGATTTATCAGCTTAAAAAGCATGGAAAAGGTCCGTGCGCCATGATCAATCGCCGTGTAGACACGATAGTGGCGGTTGGTGCAATCATCGCGGAGATACCCGTGGTTGATTCGCTTGAAACCGACCCGATTGACGGCGAACTGATACGGGAGGGAGAGGAGGTGCTTGTGAATGGAACCGAAGGCTACGTTGAATTACGCTGAAGAAACGCTAAAAACCCTGGAAAAGCAGGGTTACCACTTCGTAGGAACGCACAAGCACAGTGCGGTGAAAACGTGTTTGTGGTTACGGAGATCTATTCGCGGTGAGGGAAATTGTTATAAGGGTAAATTTTACGGCATTAGCGCGCATCGGTGTATCCAGATGACGCCTTCTATTTTCTGCAACCAGAGATGTGTTCATTGCTGGCGCCCCCTTGAGGCGTTCAACATAGGGGCTGATGAGGAACAAGTCGTTTGGGATTCCCCCGCGGAGATAGTAGAAGACTGTATAAAAGAGCAGGGGCGGCTTATATCCGGGTTTAAAGGCTCTGACAAAACCAGCACGGCTGCATTTGCAGAGGCTGCGATACCAAAACACGCCGCTATTTCGCTCATAGGCGAGCCTACACTGTATCCGTATTTGAAGGAACTTATTCGGAATTTCCATTCGCGTGACATGACCACTTTTGTGGTCTCAAACGGCACGAACCCTGAGGTGCTGCGAGAAATTCGGCCTTATCAATTGTACATATCCTTAAATGCGCCGGACGAAGCCACGTATAAGAAAGCTTCACACGCTCAGTACTGGACTCGTATAAACGAATCGCTGGACGAGATGCGAATGCTGAAAGGGAGAACGAGAAGAGTTATAAGAGTCACATGCATCGAAGGATTGAATATGACAAATCCCGCAGGGTACGCCGAATTATTAGGGCGAGCGAATCCCGATTTCGTCGAGGTGAAGGCGTATATGCATATTGGATATTCAAGAAAACGGTTGAGCCGAGACGCAATGCCCACGCATTTAAGAGTGAAAGAATTTGCACGTGAGATTGCGGAAGCGTTGACAGCTCTGGGATATAACTATACGATTGCGGATGAATCAGAGATAAGCAGGGTGGTTCTTATTTCATCTAACACAAACTTGTGAACAAAGATTTAACCACAATAAAAAAACCGTTAGCGGTAATAAAGAAGATGCTTTCGTTGGCTTATTCCTTTGCTCCCGCAGCCCACTTCAATTTCCTTCTCTTTCGCCGCAGCTTTAGCATATTGCGTTCGCACTTAGAGCTGCAGAAATAATACACGGTTCCATCGCGCTTTACAAACATCTTCCCGGTTCCCGGCTCTAATGGTGCGTCACAAAACGAGCATTTCTTCTCCATCCTCTTTACCTCCTCGAATGTAGTTTCCGCACTTCTCTCGCGGTCTCCACGAGCACTAAAATATCACCCGTTTTTATAGGACCTATACAATTCCTCGTGAGGACGCGCCCTTTATTTCTTCCGTCCAGTATCTTACACTTTACCTGGATGGACTCACCATGCATCCCCGTCCTACCCACGATCTCCATTACCTCTGCAGGCGTTCCCTTCTCTTCACTCATTTCCTACCCTGCCCTTCTCATTACGCTTTTAGCTTATTTAGTTCCTCTGCGATCTTTTCAATTGCTTCCTCAGCTTTTCCAGGGTCCACGATGGCAACAGAGGCACAACCTTTGTTAATACCACAAGCAGCACCTAAATCTCTCTGACTTTTAACGTACAAGTAAGGAATGCCTTTTTCTTCACACAGCGGTGGAAGGTGCATTACTATCTCCTCTGGAGTTATATCCTCACTTATCAGCACTAACTTTGCCAGTCCTCGTTCGATAGTCTTTGTGGATTCGTTCGTTCCCTTCTTCACACTGCCCGTAGTTCTCGCCAGCTCCACCGCCTCTAATGATGTGCTCTGCAACTCCTCCGGTACTTCAAACTTGACGTAGCCCGTCGTTGACTTTCCCTTTCCTTTCCCTTTTCCTTCTTTATCGCTCATCTTTCATCCCCATACCTACCTAAAATGTCATCTGCGTTCTTACTCTAATAGAAGATATTGCTTTAAGTTTATAATCTTCAAGCAATACCGGCTGCACACTCTCTTCCGGTACGCTGAGCGAGATCTCCTTCGTCCGTCCGTATCTGCCCCGGCTCACGATCACCGCATTTATCAAGCCCAGAATGTCCAATTCCGAGACAAAATCGGTGACACGCCGCTGCGTTAACGCATCCATGCCCAATTGGTTGCACAGTTTACGATACATGTTATAGACTTCGCCGCTGGAGAACCGTCTTTTGTTCCGCTCTCGGCTTAAAACGAGCACACTGCTGAGCACGATCTTTGATTGCAGCGGTAGTGTCTTCACCACTTCCGCCACCCGGTTCACCTCTAACTTCTCACTCGCAAGCCGCACGTGCTCCTCACTCACTTTTTTGGAGCCCGAACGTTCTGCTATCTCGCCTGATACCCGGAGCAGATCAAGAGCACGCCGTGCATCGCCATGCTCAGAAGCTGCGAGTGCTGCGCATAGCGGTATTACCGCATCGCCGAGCACAGAATCGTTAAACGCCTTCTCTACCCTTGCATACAAGATATCCTTCAACTGCTCCGCATTGTACGGTGAGAATATTATCTCCTCCTCGCCTAACGACGACTGCACTCGCGGATCCAGCAGGTCCGTGAAGGTGAGATCATTCGAAATCCCTATCAAACTCACTCGAGCATTATTCAACTCCCCGTTTATCCGCGACAGGTTATACAACGCTTCGTCTCCCTTACTCGCTAACTTGTCCACCTCGTCCAATACCACGATTACGCATCGTTCCTCAGCATCTATACCCTTCTTGAACTCCGAATACACCATATCCGTCGGCCAGCCGATCATCGGAACGCGCTTGTTGAACACCCGTGCGAGATAAGCGAAAATACGATACTGCGTGTCAAATACCTCGCTGTTAATGTACAGCAGAGAGCAATTGCTGCCCCTCTTCCGCGCCATCTCCTCCAATTCGTTGCTCACGTATTTCACCGTCGAGGTCTTGCCCGTCCCCGTCTTGCCGTAGATCAATATATTGGAGGGCGTCTCACCCTTTAACGCCGCAGAGAGTATATCAGCCAAACCTTTTATTTGCTCCGTCCGATGCGGTAGCTTTTCCGGGATATAAGTGGGGCGAAGCACCTCTTTATTTGCAAATATCCCTCCACCGCTTATCAGCCCCTCAAACAGGTTATCCATCGCTTATCTTAGCTCCACATCCATCCAAAAAAAAAGAAGTATCTCAATGTAAGCAATTAAAACTATCCATATATATCAGTTGCGATCGATGATAGTTGCGGATAGGTTTCTTTCAAGTGGAGTTTACCGCGAGAAAATGTGGACGATCGCTGTTCCTCCAGTTCCGCCTATATTATGCGTCAGTCCAACTCTGGCATTGGGAACCTGTCTTTTACCAGCTTCTCCTCTGAGTTGCTGTGTTATTTCTACCGCCTGTCTTATGCCCGTTGCACCAAGCGGGTGCCCGCACGCTTTTAATCCGCCGGAAGGATTTGTTGGTAGACGACCTCCAATTTCCGTCTCTCCTTCTTCGGTAGCCCTGCCACCATCTCCTTTATTAAAAAAGCCTAAATCTTCGATAGCTATTATTTCCGCAATCGTATAGGAATCGTGCACCTCGGCGAGGTCTATTTGCGAAGGTTCCAAAGATGCCATCTGGTAAGCCTTCTTCGCCGCAAAGACCGTTGCATCCATCGTTGTTATGTCACGTCTATCGTGAAGCGAGAGGGTATCACTCGCCTGTGCAGACGCTTTTACATATATCGGCGAATCAGTATATTTTCTCGCTTTCTCAGCGGCACATAACACAACAGCAGCCGCTCCATCCGCGATGCTCGAGCAATCTAACATATGGAGCGGGTCAGCAACGAGTGGAGAAGCAAGCACGTTCCCCATGGTTATTCCCCTCTGGTATTGTGCATACGGGTTGTGAACCGCGTTAGCGTGATTCTTTACCGCCACTTTTGCCATTTGTTCTTCAGTCGTGTGATATCTCTCCATGTGCGTCCGCGCCATTTGCGCGAACAAAGAAGGAAGAGTCGCACCGTAAATCGCTTCCCATCTTCTATCTACTGAGGAAGCAAGCAGATCCTCCGCGATATCCGATTCCACATCGGTCATTTTCTCCACGCCCGCTGCTATCACGAGGTCGTACCAGCCGGAAGCTACTGAGAGGACCGCTAAATGCAATGCGAGAGCACCGGAAGCGCACGCAGCTTCTGTTCTCGTAGCGGGAATGTGCAATCCGGCTAATCCAGAGTAATCGGCTATCAGCGCGCCAATATGCTCCTGCTCGATAAATCTGCCTGCTGACATGTTCCCCCCGTATAGCGCCTCTATATCCTCTCCGCTTATCCCTGCATCCTCTATCGCCCTTAACCCTGCTTCCACTGCGATGTCCCTGAAAGATCTCTCCCATAGTTCGCCAAATTTCGTAGTTCCGGCACCTATTATCGCTACTTCTCTCATTCTACATCTTTATTTTCCCCTGATGTTTTGCATACGCAGCATAATTGAGGTACTTATTTGAATGCAGGAACTCCTCGACCTTTGGTGCTCTTTCTCTTATCTCCTCGATAAGATCCGTCACACGAAATGCAAATGCGTCTGAACCCGCACCTGAGCCAAAGGAAGTCATTAAAATTCGTTGCGATGGCGATGCCTGGTCGAGGGTTGCCGCGAGCCCTATCAGCGATGATGCAGAATACGTGTTCCCGAAGTGCGTTACCATCAGACCGGGTTTTAGTTGCGCAGAAGTGAATCCGAGAGTCTTTGCGGCCTTGAGCGGGAATTTAGCGTTCGGCTGATGGAAAACGGCAAAATCAAAATCGGTCGGTCGCAGTCCTGTTTTTTCCATCAACATCTTTGAAGCTGAGATGGTGTGTCGGAAATAAGCGGGTTCCCCGGTGAAGCGACCACTATGTGCGGGGTACTTCTGCAGGTCTCTGCGCCAGAAGTCCGGTGTATCGGTCGTAAAAGACGCATACTCCTCTATCTCTGCGACTATATCGTTTTGCCCGACGACAAAAGCCGCACCTCCAGCACCTGCCGAGTATTCCAACGCATCTCCGGGGCTTGATTGTGAAACGTCTGCGCCTATTGCAACGCCGTATTTTATTTTATTTAGCGCGACAAGCCCCATACACGTTTGTATGGCTGCAGTACCGGCTTTACATGCGAACTCGAAGTCCGCAGCGGTGATTGAATGCGGAGCACCTATCGCAGCCGCAACGATGGTGGCAGTAGGCTTAACGGCATACGGGTGGCTTTCCGAACCCACGTATATAGCACCTATTTCTTTCGGATCAAGTTTAGCTCGAAGGATAGCAGCACGAGCAGCCTCTACCGCTATTGTCGCGGTATCTTCATCTAAGTCCGGCACGGATTTCTCTTCCACAAGCAGCCCTGCTTTGATATTCGCGGGATTCTCACCCCACTGGTTCGCTATCTCTTCCACCCGTATCCTGTAAGAGGGCACGTACACGCCGTACGAGACTAACCCTATCATAAGAGATAGATTTAAGAGGGTAGGATATAAAAGTTACTTCTGAGATGAGATAGATGAACGAAAAAATAAAAGACTATTTGGAGACTAAGTTTGGGTCTCCTGTAAATCTTATAAGTGTAAAGGAGCTGGGGCTTGAGTCGGAGTCAAAGCAAGAAGAAGAGCATGAGATAAAGGGGTTCGGGTACGGGAAGCCATATTTCGTGAAGTTCAAGCGAGGAGACGGCGAGCTAAAGGAGGTTGTTATCTCCACGATGAAGGGTGATGGGTTCGGGCACGACCATTTCTCTGACCGTGCGCAGATATTGATATGGCAGCATCATGCGTTCAATACGCTGCCGAAGCACGTGAAATCGCTCGACATCGGTTACGTTACGCGGGACGGGCGTATGGAATCGGCAAGCGACGCCGAGGAATATTTCATTGTCTGCGAGAAGGTGGAAGGCGAAGAGTACGTAAACGATCTGAACAGATTAAGAGACGGCGGGAGCGTGTGCGAGTTAGATAAGGATAGGGTATCTGCGTTAGCGTCCTATCTGGCGGGTATTCACGCGGTTAAGAGCGATGAGGCAGAACTTTACGTACGGCGGATACGGGAGTTGGTGGGGCATAGCGAATGCATATTCGGGCTGACAGACAGTTATCCGCCAGGGAATTTATTTATAACGGCTGAGGAACTGAAGGATATAGAGAAGCTCAGTATAGACTGGCGCTGGAAGTTGAAGGCGCGAACGAAGAGGTTGTGCATGGTTCATGGCGATTTCCATCCCTGGAATGTTATGTTCCGCGAAGGAACGGATTTCACGGCGCTTGATCGAAGCCGCGGTGAATGGGGCGAAGCGGCAGACGATGTCTCCTCGATGACCATCAACTATCTCTTCTTCGGACTGCTCAAGACGGATGGCAAGGAGCTTGACGAAGATTTTAAAGGGTTGTACGAGACGTTTTTTGATGTTTATCTTGAAGAAACAGGTGATTATGAATTGTTGGAGGTGATACAGCCGTTTTATGCGTTTAGAGGGTTGGTCGTGGCGTCGCCTATCTGGTATCCCAACATCTCAATGGATACTCGGCGGAAGTTGTTTAACTTTATACGGAACGTGCTGGAAGCGGAGGAGTTTGATTATAAAGACGTGAGTAAGTATCTGGAGGGATGAAGGGGTAATCATAAGAGACTTTATCTTAAGGGTATAGGGGGATCTGAAGCAAAAACAGTAAGCGGATGGTAAAAAACAGAGTGGGACATGAGGACAAGAA
>DAOUYX010000006.1 GCA_030665925.1 Methanosarcinales archaeon
TGTCAAAACTATGACATCAGCCATTTAGGACACGGGCAGAGGATGACGGAGGAGGAACTCGCGCGGAGCATGCTCCGACTGCAACGAATGGGCTGCCATAACGTCAATTTCGTCACGCCCACGCATTTTACACCGCAAATCGTGAAAGCGCTGAAAATAGCAATTGAAAACGGGCTTCACATCCCCCTCGTTTACAATTGCGGCGGATACGAATCAAAGAGCACCATAGCGTTGTTGGACGGCATCGTGGACATCTACATGCCGGATATAAAATATAGCGATGCAGAAAGTGCGAAGAAATACTCCAATGCGCCTGATTACTTCGCGGTGTGTAAAGAAGCGGTGAAGGAAATGCATCGCCAGGTTGGTGATTTAACCGTGGACGAACGGGGAATAGCCGTGAGAGGATTGCTGATAAGGCATTTAGTGCTGCCGAACGGCTTAGCAGGCTCTACGAATGTTTTTAAGTTTGTTGCCACCGAAATATCGGAAGAATCGTATGTAAATATAATGCTGCAATATAGACCTATGTACAAGGCATACGAGTATAAGGAGCTGAACCGGGGGCTAAAAATGAGCGAATACCGGGCAGCGCTCGATAGTGCGAAGAAGTGGGGGTTGCACAGAGGGTTTGAGCAGATACGAATCAATTACTGAAGAATGGAAACGCAAGCATAATAATAAAAAAGAAGCAGGTGAAGAAATAAAGACCAAGTTTTGAAATGACAGAAAAAGAAATAGCCGAGATAAAGTTTCTGGGTACTGCGGGTGCGAGATTCGTCATGATAACACAGTTTCGCTCCTCTGCGGGTACCGTTCTGAGCTTAAAAGGCACAAATATCCTTATAGATCCCGGCCCCGGCACGTTGGTGAAATTCACGTCGAGCAAGCCGAAGCTCAACCCTGCCAGGTTACACGCAATTATTCTCACACACAAGCATTTAGACCATTCTAACGACGTGAACGTAATGATAGAAGCGATGACCGAAGGGGGCTTCAAGAAGCGGGGAGTACTCCTGTGCCCGAACGATGCTTTGACAAACGAGGGCAATGCGGTTGTTTTGAACTATTATAAAGGGCTTTTGGATAGGATAGAAACGTTCAAAGAAGGCGGAAGCTATGCGGTTGGTAACATCGAGATACAGACACCGAAACGGCATGTGCACGGCATCGTTGAAACCTACGGATTTAACATAAAGGTACGAGGTGAAAATACAACTACCGTTTCTTTTATTGCTGATACGCTCTATTTCGATGACCTGGAGCAGTATTATGACGGAGACGTGCTCGTGATGAACGTAGCGATGTACAAACGGCGGGAGGGCGTAGACCATCTGTGCGTGCAGGATGCAAAAAGAATTATAGAAAACGGGAGACCGAAGGTTGCGATACTCACGCATTTCGGGATGACAATGCTCAGGAATAAGCCCTGGGAGATCGCAAAGCAGCTCAGCGAAGAGACAGGCATAGAAGTAATAGCAGCACGAGACGGTATGAGATTTGACCTCAGTCCGTTTATTTAACGTTTCGTCTTCAAAAGAATCCGATTGCACCTTTAATAAAGAAGAAAACACCTAAAGAGATTACAAAGAGCGTTAAGACGAGCATCATTACTTCGTATCGCTTGCCAACGAAGAAATTCGTGCCCTTAGCAAACGAGTATGAGATAAAAGAATACCAACTCAAATCAGAAAGGAAATGCCCTATGCTAACTAAAACTATTCCGGTCAGGGCGAGCCACTCAAATCCCTGTAGCAGTAGCGGGTAGCCTATGGTTATCCACCAGGGGATAAAAGAAGGATTGAACGCAGTGAAGAGAACGCCGCCAAGAATCGAACTGTTGTATGCGTACTTCGCTCCTTGCAATCTTACTTCGCTATCTATTTCTCCCGGCATTGATCTTGATTTTGCCTCTTTAACACCCAATAACGACATTACAACGAGCGCAATCCCGCCAATTACGTATATCAGGGATTTGAACTGGAGGAAATAGCCTGTCAATCCGAGTCCTAAAACGAGTGCTACAATTAGTAATAATTCCACGGAGATGTGACCAAGCACGGTAAGAGGCCCGGATGATGCTCCTTTCTTTAAAGTATCGGATACGACAAAAGCAAGCATGGGTCCCGGTATCAAAGCTCCGCTCAGACCCGTCAGAAATCCTATTCCCACCAGAGATGCTCCCAATATAAACGGTGAAGATAAAAGTTCCATTGATGCCCGAGCTCCTTAAATCTGCAAAACTAATTTAATTAGTTATTTATTGTTCTCTTTATTATTAAACATAAGATCGTGGAGAAAAGTGGGCGGGGCTCGTAGCTCAGTGGAAGAGTGCCTCCTTCGCGAGGAGGAAGCCACGGGTTCAAATCCCGTCGAGTCCATGCATATATGAATAGGAGAAAGGAAAAAAGGTGATATGAATGCAAATGATGCCACAAATGGGTTATGATCGGGCAATAACAGTCTTCAGCCCTGATGGAAGGTTGTTTCAGGTAGAATACGCACGAGAAGCGGTGAAAAGAGGAACCACCGCTATAGGAATAAAAGCACGAGATGGCGTTGCGCTCTTAGTGGACAAGAGGTTGACCTCCAGGTTATTGGAAGGCGGCTCTGTGGAGAAGATATTTCAATTAGACGATCACATAGGTGCTGCAACTTCGGGATTGGTCGCAGACGCACGGGTGCTGATAGACCGGGGTCGGCTCGAAGCGCAAATAAACAAAATCGTGTATGACGAGCCGATAGATATAGGAACCTTAGCGAAGAAGATATGCGATTTTAAGCAAGCATACACACAAATTGGTGGACTTAGACCTTTTGGCACTGCGTTATTGATTGCGGGTGTTTATAATGGCGGCAATTATCTCTTTGAGACCGATCCGAGCGGCGCATTACTTGAATACAAAGCAACGGCGATAGGTTCTGGAAGGAGCATGGTAACCGAGCTACTTGAGCAGCAGTATAAAGAGGACCTCGTACTTGAGGATGCCGTAATGCTTGGTTTGGAAGCCTTGTACAAAGTAACGGAAGGGAAGCTCGACATAACAACGGTGGATGCGGGTCTTGCGGAGTTGGAAAAGAAGCAGTTCAGGATTTTAAAAGCAGAAGAGCTGGAGCCGTATATAAAGAAAGTGATAGAGAAGGCGGAAAGCGAAACCGAGAGTGAAGGATAAATAAATGAAATGGTGAGTTTGGACAAGGCAGTAGTAGCACGGTACAAGCACGGGAAGAAGATTTTTGAGATCCTTGTTGATCCTGAAGGGGCTGACCTGATCAAAAGCGGTGCTAAAGAGGATATAGAAAATGTCTTAGCAGCGGATGAGATATTTGTCGATGCGTCGAAAGGCAAAAAAGCAACAGAGGAGGATTTGATGGAGGTTTTCTCCACCGCCGATGTAAGTGAAATAGCGGAAAAGATAATAAAAGAAGGCGAGTTGCAGCTTACCACAGACCAGAGGCGAAAAAAGATTGAGGAGAAGAGGAAGATGGTCGTAGAGCGGATTGCTCAGATCACTATAAATCCTCAGACGCACACACCTCATCCGCCCACAAGAATCGAGATTGCGATGAACGAGGCTAAGGTGCACATTGACCCGTTTAAGAGCGTAGACGAGTTGGTAACTGAGGCAATAAAGGCACTACGACCGATAATTCCGATAAAAATTGAGGAGACCAAGATAGCGATAAAGATCCCGGCGATGTATACGGGACAGGTATACGAGCTAAAAAGGCATTTCGATGTGATGAAAGAAGAGTGGCAAAAAGATGGGTCGTTCATAGCGGTGGTGAAAGTGCCTGCGGGGATGAGAGACGAACTTTTCTCTTTTTTGAACAGTATAACAAAGGGAGAGGCAGAAACGAAGATCGTGAAGTGAATGAGATGAAGTGGAGTGAGATGAGATAAATACCATGTATAAAGTTGTAGTTCCTGGGGATTTTGTTTCTGAAGAGGTGGCTCGTGCAGGCGATGGGACGTACGTTGACGACGGTAAGGTTTACGCGATGAAATATGGCATAGTGCACGATAAAGGAGAGATAAAAGTTGTGGCGCTTACGGGGAAGTATGTGCCAACGAATGGGGACATCGTGATAGGAAAAATAATTGAGATTTCGTTTCCTTATTGGATCGTGGATATCGCTTCTCCTTATGAAGCTCGATTACACACGTCAGAATTTGCACGGGGTACGGAGAGGAAAATGGAGTTTGGCAGTATGAGCAACTATCTGGATTTGGGCGATTTGATTGTAGCGAAGGTGCTGAATGTGGACGCCCTGATGCGAGTAGATTTGGCCTTGAGGGACGATTTTAGGATCGGAGACCAGGGGCGATTGGTAGAGATTTCGCATACTAAGGTGCCACGAGTCATAGGAAGGAGTGGTTCGATGATAAAAATGCTGAAGGAGAAATGCAATTGCTTTATATTCATCGCAAAGAACGGTCGTATATGGATAAAAGGCCGAGAAGAGAATATGAACCTCGCATTACAAGCAGTACTGATGATTGATAACGAGGCTCATACGTCGGGATTAACAGATAGAGTGGCACATTTTTTAGATCAGTCTTGTAAAAAGAAGAGAGAAGAGAATGGAGAATAAATAAGGATGAAAGAAGAAGGTATAGAACTTATAAAAGATGGAAAGAGATTAGATGGACGAGGTTTTGAAGAACTCAGACCCATGAAGATAGAAGTTGGTGTGTTAAAGCGGGCTGATGGGTCATGTTACTTCGAGATGGGGAATAATAAAGCGCTTGCTGCGGTTTACGGGCCGAGAGAGATGCATCCGCGGCACTTGCAAAATGCAAAAACGGCTGTGGTTAACTATCGGTACAATATGGCGCCGTTTTCCGTGGATGAGCGAAAGCGTCCGGGACCGGACAGAAGGAGCGTGGAGATTTCAAAGGTGAGTAGAGAAGCTATTGAGCCCGTTATTCTGAAAGAGTATTATCCAAAGACGGCGATAGACATCTACGTGGAGTTACTCCAGTCGGATGCTGGGACGAGAACAGCGGGCATCAACGCAGCTTCAGTCGCTCTTGCAGACGCGGGGATACCAATGAGAGATCTCGTTTCTTCAGTTGCGGTAGGTAAAATCGAAGGGGAAGTGGTATTGGATTTGAACGCCGCGGAAGACAATCAGGGTGAGGCGGATATGCCGCTGGCAATGGTTACGAGAACGGGTACAATCACAATGTTGCAAATGGACGGCCGTCTTACTAAAGACGAGTTTGAACGGGGGCTGAAGCTTGCGACGAACGCATGCCGCGAGATATACGAGCTGCAAAGAACGGCGTTAATAGAGAAGTACAGTGGAAGTATAGGTGGAGGTGAGGAGTAGAAATGGGCATTGAAGTTATGGAGGATATACGGAAGGATTATGTGTACGATCTGATAGAAAGTGGAAAAAGAGTAGATGGTAGAGGATTTCGTGATTACCGCGAGATAAGCGTGGAGCGGGATATAATAATTAAGGCGGAAGGTTCAGCACTTGTGAAGCTGGGAGATACTTCGGTCTTAGTGGGCGTAAAGCTCGACATTGGTGAACCTTTCTCTGATACACCCAACAAGGGGGTACTAATGACAAATACGGAACTCCGGCCGGGAGCATCGCCCGATTTCGAGACGGGCCCGCCAAATGAGAACAGTGTAGAACTGGCAAGAGTAGTTGATAGAGGAATTCGAGGCTCAGAAGCGATTGATTTAGAGAAGCTGTGCATAGAAGAAGGCGAGAAAGTCTGGATGACTTTTATTGATATACACGCATTGGACAACGACGGTAACCTGATGGATGCCGCGGCATTGGGAGCTATTGCTTCTCTTTTGAATACCCGCATACCAAACGAGAGATACGGATTAACGGGGGAAGATACCTTGTCAATACGGGATACGCCGGTGGCTGTAACAATGGTAAAAATCGGGGAGAATATCCTGGTGGACCCGAACTTGCATGAGGAGAACGCAGCCACCAGCAGGTTAACGGTGATTTCTAATGCCGATGGCACGGTGTCCGGAATGCAGAAGAGCGGTAGCGAGGGGTTAAAAGAAGAAGAGATAGTTGAGATGGTGGAGATAGGAATAGAAAAGGCAGGTGAAATACGCGAAAAGTATTTGGGTGATAAATAGGCGTAGAATACAAAAAGCATACCGCCCGAAGATATTACGTACGTACGGCACGAGCGGGGACTATGAAAACTTAGCTTATCATTCTTATAGGAGAAGCCCCGTTCGTGTACGTGTAGTCACTAGGTCGCTTTCTATTTCTGCAGTCTCGCTCTAAAACGAGAGGGGTATTTTGCGAAAGTTTATTTTGTCTGAAGTTATAAGTTATAATGGTGGAGAGCGATCATCATGTTGGAGACAGATAATCCCTTGGTAAGGGAATATTTCGGGAAGATAGTGGGGGAAGACGGGCTGAAGATCATGGAGAATATACCAGAGGGCGAGATAACCGATGAAGCGATTGCTAAGCTCAGCGACACCAAACTCACTTCGGTAAGAAAGGTTCTGTACGTGTTGTATAAGAGCAGGATAGCGGAATATCGGACTGAACGTGATGATAACACCGGCTGGATTACCTATTGGTGGAGCTTTAATCATAACAACATCAAGAAAATGATGGAGGAGGAAGCGGATATAGCGTTACGTGGATTACGAGAGGAGCTCAAATACGAACGAAACGGAGAGTTTTACCGATGCCACTGTCAGCGTATTTTATTTGAAGAAGCAGCGGAAGAGGACTTCTGGTGCGAGGAATGCGAATCGAATTTTGAATATTTTGATAATAGTAATTTGGTAAAAGAGTTAGGGAAGCAGATAAAAGAGTTAGAGAAGTGGAAGAAGAAACTAAGGAGAAAATAAGCCGCGAGTGCATCGGGTTACTGCGAGCGGTTGGCTGTGACGAAGGGGTTATCAAACATTGTATTGTGGTTGCGGGACTTGCGTTGGAGATTGCTCGTCACCATCATGGCACGGTAGACGAAGAATTGATTTTTAGAGGCGCTTTGCTGCATGACATAGGCAGAGCGCGGTCGCATGGCATTGACCATGGGTTTGTGGGTGGAGAAATAGCGCGGGAGTTGGGGCTGGAAGAGCACTTGGTGCGAATAATTCAAAGGCATGTCGGTGCGGGCATAACAGCCGAAGAAGCAAAGAAAGTGGGATTACCTCCCGTAGATTTCATGCCGGAGACGATGGAAGAGAAGATAGTAGCGCATGCGGATAATTTGATTGATGGATGGAGAAGAACGAGCATAGAAGATGCAATAGTAGATTTAAAGGCTAAATTGGGGGGATCGCATCCTTCGATAAAGCGGACGATGGCGCTACATAAGGAGGTGATGGAGCGAAGCGGATAATATTGCAAAATGTAAATTGCAAAAGCGTTCACAAATCAACACGGTGTTTCGTAGCAAGATGGGCAATAAATTGAGCCCTTGCTTCTCCATCATTGGGAAGCCCTTTTTCTTCACAGAACTTTATAAGCTCCTGAACGTCTACATCAATCTTGTAGAGTTTAATTCCTTGTGCTTTTAATTTGCCAATCATTTCTTCAAACACCTGGAGCCACTCTTCATAAGTGTCTTCTAAATCCTCTCGGTCTAACGCGGACTCCAGCAGAAGGTTCCACTGTTCACGTTTATAATACTCTACTCCAAAAAATTTCATCTTATCGCGTCAATGCGATTTCCCTTAGCTTGTCCTTCAAATCTAACTTCGTTATCACGACGTTTGAGGGATGTATGGGTCGCGGCACTTCTGACAAATCTGACCGTGCAACAACAACGCCTTCCAGCGTTATCTTCTCTTTCTTCAGGTCTACGGACCTCACTTTACCCTCTTTACCTTTATCATCGCCTCGAATTACCCTTACCGTATCCCCTTTGCGCACAGGAAAACCACGCTTCCCGTATTTACCCTGTAGATCTTCGGATAGCGGCGCAGCCATAAACTTATGCCGTATATGCAATGGTGCGTTATATCTCGCTTTCCTCTGTTTCCCCGGTTGTTTAGACTTCATTCCCATCACCTCAAACTCGTATTTCAAACCATTCCGACCTTCTCTTTAACTTTGTGGAGGGTCGTTTTTATCTCCGTAACTTCTTCACTCACCACCATTCTCGTCTTCCCGCTCTCCTCTCGTATCGCATTTATCGTTTCGTCTTGCTTCTCTATCATCACGTCTTGCTTCTCTATCATCACGTCTTGCTTCTCTATCATCACGTCTTGCTTCTCTATCATCACGTCTTGCTTCTCTATCATCACGTCTTGCTTCCCCAGCATCGAGTCCTGCTTTTTAAGCATCCCCACACCTGTCTGTGCCAACTTCGCCATCTGCGAGACCATAAAAGACTGCCTGAAGGATTCAATACTCCTCACCTCTTCGGTATAATCTTCCACCTCCACGGCAAGAACCGAAGCGTCAGGAGGGTAATTTGAGCGAGCAAACTCCACAAATCTGTTAATCTTCTCTTCCGGTCCACGGACCTGGACGACCAAATGTTGTTCAGCATCTACAACAATATTTCTCGCATCGAAATTCTCGATGAACAGGCTTTCTGCCTCGGTCAGCAGAAATAGTCTGTAACCTACATCGTGAACCAGCCCCTTTATTATTATCTTCTTCGCTTTCATTTTCTTTCGTATCTTTTAAAAGTTATATCTCTATCTACATCGCTCGTCTTTGATGACAAAGGCACTTCGAGTATTAAACTTTTCAAGTATAAAAAGATTGGAGAGTTGTTATGGGTACGCGCGATTATGATGTCGTCGTGGTTGGTGGCGGTCCCGCAGGCTGCATGACTGCGAAATATGCGGCAAAGGCGGGAGCTTCTACGCTGATTATAGAGGAGGATGCGGCAATAGGTGTGCCCGTCCAGTGCGCGGGGCTTATAAGCAAAAGAGCGCTTGAGGAGAGCGAATTGAGAAACCGCAACTTCTTCATAAAGTGCGAAATAAAAGGGGCGGTTGTTCATTCGCCTTCCTACGAATTGACGCTTGAATCCCCGGATCAAAGGGCGTTTGCCATAAGGCGAAATGTCTTTGACCGGGAATTGGCGAACGAGGCGCAGAAAGCAGGTGCTGACATCGTTTTGAAGAGCAAAGTTAGAACAGTACGGAAAAGAGAAGAGGGGACAAAGCTGACGATAACGACTGCCACTGCGAATGGAACGCAGGAAATAAAGGCAAAGGTCGTTATTGGCGCTGATGGTGTGAAGAGCACCGTGGCTCAATCGGCTATGCTCAACGTCGCACGGAGCAGCCTGAGCTGCGTGCAAATAGAGGGGGAATATGAAACGGGGGATTTTGCGGAGATTTTCGTGGGTAAAACCATTGCACCGGGCTTCTTCGCGTGGACTATTCCTCTTGGCACTGATAACCGTGCTCGAATTGGTCTCTGCATAGATAAAAGGTTTTCGCCACAATCCAACCCATTGCTCTTTTTAAAAAGGAATTTGGCGGAGCATCCTGTTATAGCAAAGAAATATAAAGGCACCGTATTCAATCGTACTGCTGGTAGAATCCCTATTCCGGTAAATGCAGGTCTGCGAGGGCGAAAGTACAAGACCGTAAAAATAGATAATGAGACCGGGATACTGTTGGTCGGAGATGCGGCAGCTCAAATCAAGCCGATTACCGGCGGCGGGGCGTATTACGGGATGAGATGTGGAAAGATAGCGGGAGAGATTGCGGCACAAGCGTGCTTGACGGGGGATATGAAGGTGCTGAATGATTATGAAATACGATGGCGGAATGAGATAGGGAAGGAAATAGCGTTTGGGCTGAAGGTTCACCGGTTACGGTGTGTGATGAGCGATGAGGACTTCGATACGATTGTTCATACGCTGTCGCAAAGCGAGATATTGCAACGTATAAAAAAGAAAGGAGATATGGACTACCCTTCCATTGTATTTCATGGGCTTTTAACGAACCCCAGTCTCATCAAGGTAATGGCAAGAAACAGTCTAAAATATTTATATACGAAGTGAACATAAGATTAGTAAGCAAAGGCACATAGCTAGCGGGCTTTTGGAGAAATAACATGGCAAGGATGTATGCGAGGAGAAGAGGAAGATCAGGTTCGAAGAGACCTTTTAGCTCGAAGCTCATGGGAAAAACACCCGAATGGGTAGAGATGACCGCAGAAGAAGTGGAGAACAAAGTGGTTGATCTGCACAATCAGGGGCTGGCGACAAGTGCAATAGGGATACTTATGAGGGACAACTACGGTGTGCCCAGCATTGCACTGGTCACGGGGAAGAAGACAACGAGAATTTTAAAAGAGCGGGACAGCGCGAGTAAGCTACCGGAAGACCTCCAGAATTTGATGCGAAAAGCGCTGAGACTGAGAAAGCATCTTGGAGTGAATAAGAGGGACATTCACAATAAAAGAGCGTTACAATTAGCGGAATCCAAGATACGAAGGCTTGTGAAGTATTACAGAAGGGAGAAGGTCTTACCGGCGGATTGGAAATACAAACCTGAAACTGCCGAAGTGATTATGAGGGGGTAAGCAGAGGGAATGAGGATGCGATTAACGATGAGAAGTCTTCAAGAGCTTTTGTTTGGAGTGATATTAGTTTCCTCAGGTATGGTAGGGATATGGTATTTCCCTGATAAAGTACTGGCGGTTCTGTTAGGAGTTGTTCCCCTCGTTGTGTTGTTTTTCGGTGCATTATTTGTGATGATTGGCGTGAGTAGCATGAGAACGAAGAGCGTTGAGATAGATAGAGGGATGGAGAGAAGAGAGTGAAAATAAATAAATGAATGAGGGGAGAGAGTGATTAATTAACCGTGGGCGCGATTAAACCGACGTATATAAAGAGTTTGGGAAAGCAATTGCTGAAGGAAGTGCCGGACGTCACCGATGACTTTGACGTTAACAAGAAGATCGTGGAAGAGTACACGAATGTAGAGAGTAAGGGCGTAAGGAATAGAATAGCGGGATATATAACGCATAAAAAGGTGAAGGAGAATAAGGAGAAGGAGAGTAAGGAGTGAGATGTTCGCGATAGAGGGTGTTTACCCTGCGCTAATAACACCTTTTACGAAGAGTGACGAAGTAGATGAAGAAGGTTTGAGACGACTTGTGGAGTTTATGGTCGAGGGCGGTGTAGCGGGGATCGTTCCGTGTGGCACGACCGGTGAATCTGCGACACTTTCGCATGAAGAGCATAAGAAGGTAATAGACGTGGTGGTGGACTGCTCAACGGTGCCGGTGATCGCGGGTACGGGCTCGAACAACACGCAGGAAGCGGTCGAATTCACGAAATATGCGGAAGATGCCGGCGCTGACGGCAGTCTTTTGATTACACCGTATTACAACAAACCGAATGTAAAGGGTTTGAAGCAGCATTTCGCACGGATTGGCGATGCCGTGGGCATACCATTGATTTTGTATAACATACCGTCGCGAACTGGCCAGAATATAAGTGCCACAACTCAAGTAGAACTTGCAGCCGAAGTGGCGAATATAAAGAGTGTGAAAGAGGCTTCGGGCGATTTGAAACAGGTAGGCACGATTATTCAGATGGCCAAGGAGCAGGATTTGGACTTCACGGTGGTTGCAGGCGATGATTTCCTCACACTGCCCATAATGAGCCTGGGCGGTAAGGGTGTGATCTCGGTTGTTGCGAACATCGCACCGAAACCCATGTCCGAGATGGTGAGTGCGATGTTTAACGGCGATGTCGAGAAAGCGAAAGAGATTTGTCTCAAGCTCTATCCGCTCTTTGATGCGATGTTCTTGGAAACTAACCCAATACCGGTGAAGAAAGCAGCGGAGCTGATGGGATTACCTGCCGGGCATGTCAGATTGCCGCTGGGCGCCTTAAGCGAAGCGAACGTGGAGAAGTTACGGAAGGTGTTGGAAAGGTTTGGGATGGTGTAGGTTGAGCATAAATGTCACAGCTCGGCAGAAATATATGCCCACATAAGTACCAAGGATTTGAGTAGAAGAAGGAGTCCTTTGGATTGCCTATCAACGAGGGAGGTGACGGATAGAAATGATTGAACTTCTGCCACATGGAGGTATATCTGACTTTATATATCACATGGATGATATAGGGAAGCATAAAAAAGGAATTAGAAAAACAGGCAGTGGACGAAAAAAGATTTGCACCAAAAACCCGAAAATTGTTGAACGTGGAGGAAGAAAGGAGAAGCAAAAGAAGTTGATATTTATGACTTCCTATCACTGGGAATGGCAATGGTAGAATGTATTAGGAACAAAGCACTATCCCAATGCCAAAGGGTTGTTGATCTGTGCAGATGGTGGCGGAAGTAATGGAAGTCGTAGGAGAGGATGGATAATCTCCGTTTTAGATGGGAATAGCTTTGTTCGATAAATACGCTCAGAATGTCGGACAAACATCCTTCCAAATTCGATTTTATTTCCCTATTTCTTCCCAATAGCCATCTTCAAATCTATTGCACAGCAACCTTTGCCCTGCTCAAAGACCTTAACGGGATTTAAATCCGCTTCAAGTATCTCTGGGAAGTCCATACAGAGTTGTGAAAACCTGAGTAAAACATTTACTAACGATTCTATATCTGACATTTGCTCCCCTCTTACACCCCGTAATAACCTATAAGCCTTAACACTTTTAATCATTTCCATTGCATCGTCCTTACTCAGCGGTGCAATTCTGAACGAAAGGTCTTTGAAGACCTCCACGTAAATCCCGCCCAGTCCAAACATTATCAAAGGTCCAAAATGCGTGTCTCGCTTCATACCCACTATCACTTCCTTTCCACCTCCAACCATCTGCTGAACAAGAATACCATCTATTCGCCTCGCACTTGTGTATTTCTCAGCTCGATGCAGGATTTCAAAGAACGCTTCTTTTACCGCTTCTCTTCCCACGTTCAGTTTTACACAACCCACGTCCGTCTTATGAACTATATCAGGGGAAACAATCTTCATACTCACAGGGTAGCCTATCCGGTCTGCGATTTCAAGTGCTTCCTCTGCCGATTCCGCTTTACCATACGAAGGCACTGGAATCCCATACGCTTCTAACACTTTAAATCCCTCAACACCCACACCCAATTTTGATTCTTCTCTTTCTCTAATCTCCATTAACTTCTCAATGGCTTTCCTATCAACTTTGAAGCGAGGCGGCGGAGCGGGTGCTTTCTCCCTGCTTGCACTATATTTCGCGACTGCGTAGAGTGCTTTTACTGCTCTTACAGGGTCGAAGTAGTTTGTGATTCCGTGTTTTTTAAACCGTTCCACCGGTTGCATAACCGTCTCACCGCCCATAAACACCGGAACAATCGGCTTCTTAGCGTTCAAGTCCAGCACATAATCCCCGGCTTTGTCAAATTCGATCGGCGCAGTTGGAGAGAGTATAGCAATTATTGCACCTACATTCTCATCGGCTGCCACGATACCAAGAGCGGTTCCGAATTTATCCGAATCGGCATCCCCCATTACATCAACGGGATTATAAAAATTCGCAACCCTCAAATCACGGAGTTTTTCAATCGTCTCTCTATCAAAAGCGGCAAGCTCAAGCCCGGATTCTTCTATCGCATCGGCAGCCATAACCCCTGGTCCACCCGAATTGGTTACAATCGCTATTCCTCCCTTTATGCCGCGGATTCTCGACAGTGTAAGCGAGAAATCAAACAGATCATTAATTGAGTTCACTTCCACCACGCCTGCTTGCTGAAACGCCGTGCTGAAAGCTTCTGAACTGCCCGCTATGCTTCCCGTATGGCTCGAAGCTGCTTTCGCTCCCGCTTCTGTCCTCCCACTCTTCATCACTACCACCGGCTTTGTTTTCGTAATCCGCCTCACAACATCCATAAATCTCCTGCCCGCTCTAACGTCCTCGAGATATATCGTTATCACTTCCGTTTCATTGTCCTTAGCCAGGAATTCTATAAAGTCGCATTCGTCGAGAACCGCTTTGTTACCCAAAGAAACAACCTTACTAAAGCCCACATTCGCCGTTTTCGCCCAGTCAATAACGGCCAATGCGAAAGCCCCTGATTGACTCAAGAACGCTACATTTCCCCTCGCTGGTGTAGTTTTACCGAAAGTCGCATTTAAGCCCACATGCGTGTTTATTATTCCCAAACAGTTTGGACCCACGAGGTTCAAGCAGTATTTATCACTTATTCTGATAAGTTCTGATTCGAGCATAGCGCCTTCCCTTCCCGCTTCTTTAAAGCCCGCAGAGATAACAACCACGTTCTTTATCCCTTTTTTCCCGCACTGCTCAAGGACTTCCGGAACGCTTACCGCAGGAACTGCTACAACAACAAGCTCCACTGCTTCTTCAATTTGTGAAACTGACGGATGGCACTTTACATCAAAAATTTCATCATACTTTGGATTTACCGCATAAATTCTAACTTTCGCTTTCTCTTTCGCTTTACCTCGAAATGAGCTTATATTTTTAAGCAGGGTATTCCCGATTTTTCCTTCTTTTGGTGTTGCTCCTACCACTGCTATGCTCTCAGGATTGAAAATACCACTTATATCCAAATGCGTTTCATTACTCATCTCAAAACTAACATTATAATCCTTAGGATTTAGTATCTTCTGGGAATATACAGATACAAAGTGACCATGAGATGCAGATGTAGCAAAGGCAAAGGCAAATGCAATAATCCCGCAATAATCCATCAGAAATACTCGGGGTTACACTTATGCGAAGCCCATTTCGTTGAGGACGTAGAGCGAAAGGTAAAAAGGGAGATGCGGAAGCATTTGATGGTGGAGCGCGGGGATAAAATCGCGGTGGCGCTGAGCGGTGGAAAGGACAGCTCTGCGCTTCTCTATATGCTCAAAAAGATATTATATAATAGAAACGATTTGGAATTCTTCGCGATTGCGGTGGATGAAGGGATAAACGGATTTCGTTCGATAACGCTCAGAAATGCGGAAAAGGTAGCAAAGAGGTTGGGAGTGGATTTTTATCAATTTTCTTTTGAACAGGAGTTTGGTTTTACGCTTGACGAGATCGTATCAAAGAAATTCGAGCAGGCACCGTGCACGTTTTGCGGCGTCCTGAGGAGGAAGCTGATAGATAGAAAAGCGAAGGAATTGGACGCTACGAAGGTTGCAACTGCGCATAATCTGGACGACGAAGTGCAAACGATTTCAATCAATTATCTACGGGGTGATATAGAGCGGTTAGGACGGCTTTACGGACGTAGAGCGGAGTTTGTGCCGCGAATTAAGCCGTTACAAGCCATTCCAGAAAAGGAAGTTGCTCTGTACGCGATTTTAGCGGGCATACCGATAATCACCGCTGGTTGCCCGTATGCTACGCGTTCCTTCCGTTTCACGGTGAAGAAGATGCTGAACGAGTTTGAGAGAAAGCATCCGGGGACAAAATATTCGGTGATGCGTGGCTACGAACGGCTATCGGAATTTTTGCCGAGAGCGCAGCCAGATAAAAAGCTTTTGCGGTGCGAGCGATGTGGTGACGCATCCGCATCAAGCATTTGTAAGGCTTGTGAGATAATAGAGAAGATGAAAGGAACGTCTGCGAAACATTTAAAATAATGGAAAGCATTTTAATTAAATGGTGAGAAAAAAAATGAGTGAGGAACTAAACACAATTATAAAGGACTTCTGGGAAGAGTTTCGGAAGACGATTTCAGTCGGAACCGCGATCGGCAAGCCCATAGAGATAGAAGATAAGACCATGATCCCCATCTTCGAAATTGGCTTTGGCGCTGGTGGAGGTGGCGGCAAAGGTAAAGAGAAGGAGGGACAAGGATATGGTGCCGGAGGCGGCGGTGGAATAAGACCAGTAGCGCTCGTGGCAGTGTTCAAGGGCATACCCGGACCTGAGGGCGTAAAGGTGCTCTCGCTGAAGCCGTCTGGCACGTTAGATAAGCTCGTTGGAGAAGCGTTGCCGATGGTGATGGAGAAGGTCAAAGAGATGAAAGAGGGCAAAAAAGCCGAAGAAAAAGCATAATGGCTTGTAGAACGTCTATAATAACGGAGAGCTTTTAGAGAAGCTCTCCTCCAATTTATTTTTGTGCGAGAATACAGTGTAGATCCGCCTAAATTTTAGACACGTTAAAGACGTACAAACACCATGAGCGTGATACTGATCTTATTGATCGTTTTAGCGATTATAGCAGTCTTAATAGCTGCTACGCTTCTCATACCAATTGATATCACGATTCGACTCTTTAAGGAAGGCCCCTTGGCACAAGTACGGATCTCCTTTGCATTATTAATGGGCACTGCTTCGGGACGTGTAAACTTCAGCCCGGAGAAGAGGGAATTTCGATTGCAGGTCTTAAGCATCCCTCTTCTCAAGAGACCACTTGAGAGGAGGGAGAAGAAAACGAAGAAGGAAAAGCCTACTACAGATTGGAAGAAGCTCGTAGGGAGTGCAGATGAACTCTACGCCGCTGGGAAGGAATTGGCGAGAGCACTCACCAAGAACATATCAATAAAGAGATTAGGAGGCAGGGTAAAGGTAGGGCTATCCGATCCAGCCCAGACGGGCATGCTGGTTGGCTTCCTATACGCGGGTAGTGGTATAGCAAAGGCAGTTCTGCCTGAAACCCGTTTTGAAATAGAACCCTCATTTGAGGGGGAACAGATGGATGCTGATTTAGAACTGGGGCTTAGTCTACCTCTATTTAAAACTATCATACCTTTTATCCGTTTTTTCCGTAGCACAAGGAAGATTTTTTGACGCTAAAATTTCGTGAACCACACGTAGAACGAGAATGAAACTTTTTATATGCCGGGCGGCATGGTTATGGTATTAGTTAAACTAAACAAGACAGAGGGAAGGATTGGAAAATGGAGGAGAGAAAGGATTTCAGCGATTTGAAGAGAGAAGTGATAGATGAGGGTAAATGCGCACTGTGCGGTGGTTGCGTTACTACGTGCAGGTTGCTTGATCTCGGTTATCTCAGTATGAACTTTTCTGCGGAAAGGCCAGTGATAGGCGAGGAGCTGCAGTGCCCGGTGAATTGCGGCTACTGCTATTATCAATGCCCACGAGTAGAGAAGCCGGAGTTACGGGAAGGCTTGGAGGAGATTTACGAAGTTGTGAGTAAAGATGAGGAGATAAAGAATGCGTGTCCGGATGGCGGAGTGGTTACGTCATTGCTTGCATCTGCACTTGCCGATGCGCTCGTGGAGGGCGCGGTAACCGTTGCTGATAAGGAGGGCGCGATGTCGGAGGTACGCATTGCGATGAACAAGGCTGGTTTGATAGAGAATGCAGGCGGCACCTACGAATCGGCAGCGGCACTGACAGGTATTGCGGATGCCATTCTGAACTACGGGCTCTGGACCGTCGCTCTGGTGGGAACACCGTGCCAGATGGCTGCGTATGAGAAGATGCTCACTGTAGGGCGTGGCACACACAATGCACATAATTTCTCGTCTGTTGTGCGGTTACGAGTCGGTCTGTTCTGTGAAGGTGCGTATTCGAACGAGGATCTTAAGCGGGAAGGATGTAAGATCTGCGAAGACTTAACCGGGCGTTTTTCAGACCTCAGCGTTGGCTCGATCGGCTCGCCTGCGGGTGCGTCAACCGTGATCGTGCACACTGATTTGGGTAAGGAAGTATTTGAAAGCGCACGGCAGTGGGGCTTTATAGAAGCAAAGCCATTAGACCAGGCGGGTGTGGATTTGATTCGTCAGAAGCAGCAGGAGAAGAAAGAGGCTGGGAAGGCGGAGAAGGAGAGAAGAAAGCAGTAGGCGGGATTGTAGAGGAAAGAGCACTAAAAACCCCTTTTGCAAGCAAGAGCCTTTGCGGAAAAATTGATTTATTGTACAACGTTCTGTGGATATAAGAAGTCCGTGCGTAGCAAGGGTTTGGACGAAAGCCGAATGCTGTAGCCTCATATCCGCTGTTAGACGATAGTGCGAGCAATTTCATGTTATTAATGGGTAAATATCGAAACTTACAGGCACATGTTTAACTACGGAGTTCAGCGGCTACATGAGCCGAGGGCTCAGATAGTCCGTTGCAACGATTTGTTAGTTTTCTCAATAATTATGTTGATTCAATAAAACTTACTCCTTCACTCTTGAGGAGGTTAAACACTTGTATTTCTCTATTCATTGCATTCTCAGGTGTATCAGTATTGCTTTTAAGATGATTAGTATACGCCGTTTTGTCTTTGTATGGAGGCTGTCCAACAATTACCAAACAATCAACAGATAATAATCCCTGCACACATATAAAGAGCAATTCTTCTTCTCAACACCCCCGCACTTTATAGCCGGATACAGCACGAATTGCGAAAACACATCCTATAAATTTATGAAATTCTATTCTAAGCGAAATGAAACCGAAAAGCTTTTATTGTGGCACGCACAACTATTCTTTGGTTATAAAAGCGAGGTGAATGTGAGTAATGGTAATTCGGAGCAATAAAATGGGGCAGTCGTGGCTATTGCCCCCGTGTATTGGTGATCTCATACCGGTAGACCACATCTGCTACCTGGTTATTGCAATCGTGAATGGTATGGATGTCGATGAAGTGGAGAAGAAGTACAGGTTCAAACCGGGCAATCCTGCGTATCCACGGCGGATGCTCCTTCGACTGCTGGTACAGGCGGCAATCGATGGCGTGTGGTCTTCGAGAAAGATTGACAAGTTGGCGCACGAGAACGTGGTCTACATGTACCTGGCGGGAAATGAGAAGCCCAACTTTCGGACGATCTGTAACTTCAAATCTGAGAACAAAGAGCTGATTGAGGCTGTCTTCAAGAAAACCGTCACCTCTGCTAAAGCATTGGGAATACTGAAGTTGGGGCATCTCTCAACCGATGGTACCAAGATGAAAGCAAATGCGTCAAACAACTACACGCTGAGCAAG
>DAOUYX010000120.1 GCA_030665925.1 Methanosarcinales archaeon
GCGGTCTGAAATGCCTGTGGCTTCTATCTTTCTCATAAATTCATCTAAGAGCGGCTGGTCGATGTCCAAGCCGGTTATCTGACCATTGCCCAATCGTGCAAGTTCCATAGTCGGAACGCCTGTACCGCAGCCGATATCCAATATGAAGGGTTTATCCCGTTCGGGCAGCATTTGAAACGCTTTTCGCGTGTATTTATTTAAGCGTTCCCTGAGAAGGTCTTTTCGGAGTTCATTCAATATGTTCGTGGTCATTAATCTGAGGCTCCCTTTAACACCAAAATTACGTGCTGGTAAATTTTAGATTTAGCAGGATATTATAAGGTTTTGTGGTAATCCTCTTTTTCGTATCCCCTGTGGATTTTTATATAACGTCTCGCGGATAAAAGTTGGATGAACGAAGTGACGCAGAGTTCCGAACCCCGCCACATTCCCATTATAAATCATAAACTTCCCCTATTTGTAATGGCACAACCTTGATATCTGATCTTTCTTCAACTTTCTTCTTAAATTCTTGAGGATCTGCTTTAAAACGATGCATAGGAATTACAACCTTGGGCTTAATTGTTATTGTAGCTTCAACAGCCTCCGGGATATCCATTGTAAACGTTCCTCCAATAGGAAGTAAAGCTGCATCTACGGCTCCAAGTTCTCTCATCTCAGGTATAAAATCCGCATCTCCAGCATGATAAATCGTTTTACCTTCTACGGTTATCAGATAGCCAACACCATATCCTTTATGATGAACTTTTCTAGTAGAATTTCCTTCTTCAGTATTGTAAGCTTCTACAGGTTTTATTTTTATATCCTCGAAAGGTATTTCGTCCCCAGGCGCAATAACTTTTGTGTCTTTACCTAATTCTTTGATGCAGCGCTTAGGAGCTACTACTAAAGTATCTGCATGCCTGAGTCTATTTACTGTAACGCTCTTACAATGGTCCTTATGATGATGTGTTACCAATATCGCATCCCCTTTTTCTAACTCTTCCGGCAGTCCATCAATTGGACCGGGCCACCTGGAAAATTCAATCTTTTTCGGATATTTCGTAAAGTAAGTTCTCAAGTAAGCGGGATCGAGGTATATGATTTTGCCCTTGGCCTTGATTTGAAACCAGGAGGGGGGGAACCATTTTATGGATGGGGACATTTTTCGCCTCTTTTTAAAAGCGGAGTTCGGAATTTCATATAACGTTCCCAGCATATACGACGTTGCGACCGAAGGGAGCAATGTCCCGAAGGGCAAGGGCGTACGCCCGTAGCGTATATGCTGTGTTATCGGATCGTGCTGTGGCGACTTCTGTATATTTAGCACATCTTCACAAATAACGACTGGTGATATATTCAATATATGCTCCATGGGTATCACGAAAGTTATCAGCTAATTTGACTATCAGCTCCTGGTAGCTCAATGCATGAAAATAGATGTTGTCTGACTTGGTTACTTCTATGAACTCTGATATTTCTTCACGATGTTTTGCTCCTTCATATCCGAATGCATCGTACCATAAGTAAAGCAATCGAAAACCAGTTCTCCCAAACGATTTTTTCAACGCCAACACATGTTTGATTAGCTGCGCAGGATGTAGATGATGGAAGCGATTATCCTCAGGACTTATGGAAACTGCAAAATTCTTTAATTTGGGTAAATTTTTCCAAATATCCAGTTCAAGGTATTTCTCCTTAAGGCCTGAATGCTCTCTATTTGAGTATGCTTCTGTAAATTTACATTCAATCGCGAATACTTTATGTCGCGATGCCAAATCGTTTTTTATCACTACATCTATATTGGGACTGTATTGAAATTTCTTATCTATTTGATACTTCCCTTCGAATATTATGTCTTTAGATCTTTTTGTTGTTTTACGACAAAAGCCACATGCGTAGGCTATTTCTGACACTTGATTTATGTTTTTCCAGTATTGAAAAATATTCACTCCTAATGCAGATGAAGAGTGAACTGCTTGCATTTTCGATGGGTTTCCTGTTAGTTCACCGCCATCACCGTCTTTAAAGCATTTTTCAACCTCAGGCATCAAGTGTTGAAATAAATTATCCTCTAACTCTTCAGTGTAGGCAGGTCGTCCCCGATTACCCTTACTGCCAATCAAAGGGATTCCATGATTTAGTGCCCATTGAATTTGCTTTACAAGAATGTATTCGTATGCGTTCATTTTTATCCCCAAGTGCTAACAACTTAATTATACAGAGATATCATAAGCCACGGCATGTCCGATAACTCAGTATACGCGAACTCAAGTTCGTATAACCGCCATTTTGGCATTATATCCTAACTTAATCTCTGTTGTACATCCTGTGCCGGAACTTCAATCAGTCTTTATCCTCTTCAACTTTCTCCGCACCTTTCGCTATCGCTTCCTCCACCGAAGCCATATCCTTCATTATAAAAACTCGCTCCTTTCCCTTATCCTCAGAGTCAATCGAATTCCTCAGAATTGGTGCGTACTTCTTAAACCGGTCTATCTTCACCGTGTACTCCGCGGTATCCTCAATCGGAACGGGCTCAAACCCCTTCTCCTCGAGATACTTCGTCACTTTATCCCGCTCTTCATCGTTCGTAAGCTCAAATCGGTATTTCTCGCGGTTGTAGTATTCCGATAAGCCCATAAAAAGTTCTCGGTCACCAAAGAAATATTTAAAGCACCACAGACCGCCTATCTTGAAGATATTGATCTTCTCCTTTTTTACATTCGCATTAGACGTTTGCTCACTCATTTTTCTTTCCTCCTCTTTCTTCTTATCCTACTTACAGTTCTCAAAAACTACTGCTGTGTTATAGCTTGATAACGCCAGATATAAAAGCTTTTTTATCCTTTCATCTGAGATGGTCTTTTGATGCAAAAACTCGGCTTTGGTGAAGGCGACCGCATAAGGATAAGGAAGGAGACCGATAGCGGCGTGGTCGTTTACGAAGGCATCGTTATGCCTACCGTATCGAAAAATATCGTTGTGAAACTCGATAGCGGCTACAATGTCGGGATACGTCCTGCGAATACTGAAATAGAGATTATAGACAAAGCCGGTGCAATAAAGGAGGAGAGACGAAAAGTAGAAACGGCGGGAAAAATAGAAACGCGTTTACCCATTTTGTCCATCCTCTCTACCGGCGGCACAATCGCCTCTAAAGTGGATTACCGAACCGGTGCGGTTTCGCCTCAGTTCTCCACTGAGGATATACTTGAGGCAATCCCGGAATTGGGCGCAATCGCAAAGATCAAAGGGAAAGTAGTTTACAGCATACTGAGCGAGAATATGCGTGCCGAATACTGGCGGAAGCTCGCATCGGAGGTTTATAACGAGATAAAAAACGGTGCAGAAGGTGTAATTGTCACGCACGGCACTGATACCATGGGCTATACCGCAGCCGCGCTATCTTTCTTGGTACGAACGCCTGTGCCGATTGTTCTCGTGGGTTCGCAACGCAGTTCCGACCGCCCTTCCAGCGATGCGACTATGAATGCGATCTGCGCCGCGAAGGTTGCCGCTTGCAGTGACCTTGCTGAGGTCGTGGTGGTAATGCACGGGAGCACCTCCGACAATTTCTGCTCTATTCACCGGGGCACGAAGGTGCGGAAGATGCATACCTCCGCACGTGACGCTTTTCAGTCGGTAAATGACACTCCAATAGGTACGGTGTATTATGACGCGAGCGATATAGAGAAAACAAGGATTGAATTCTTACAGGAGCATAAGAAGCGGGGCGAGCAAGAATTAGAGCTGAGAGACAGGCTTGAGGCTAAGTGCGGACTCGTAAAATTCTATCCCGGCGCGGACCCTGCAATACTCGATTTCTTTATAGAGCAGGGCTATAAAGGCATTGTATTAGAAGGGACTGGATTGGGACATGTATCTGCGGAGTGGATTCCAAGCGTGGCACGAGCTATAAAACAAGGCGTACCGGTCGTGATGACTTCGCAATGTTTATATGGAACCATATGTGATAGAGTGTATGACACCGGTCGTGATTTACTTCATGCTGGAATAATCGAGGGCGAGGACATGCTGCCGGAAACTGCTTTGGTAAAGTTGATGTGGGTTCTTGGTCAGACTACCGATATGGGCGAAGTGAAACGGTTGATGCACGAGACCATTGCAGGCGAGATAAAGGGAAGGAGAGTAAAGTACGCCCTTTCTGGATTTGCAGGGACGCGGGCGGAGCCCGCGATTGTGGAGTGAAAAAGCTTATGAACATACTTGCTGTTGATATAGGTGCGGGAACGCAGGATATAATGGTGTATAACGACGAGAAGGGATTTGACAATGCTTACAAGCTCGTTCTACCTTCTCCTACGCGCATATTCGCCGCTGAAGTGCTGAGATCAAAGGAGGATTTGATCATCTTTGGGGACACTATTGGTGGGGGTCCGTTCACCCGTGCCATTCTCGAACATCTCCAAGAACACAAAGTTTACATGACCGAAAGTGCCGCACGAACGATCAGAGACGATTTGGAAGTCGTGAAAAGTTACGGAATCGAGGTTATCTCCAATGACGAGGTCGGGAGTATGAGTGCAGAAGCGAAGCCCATAAAAATCTCTGACTTCAATCTCCAGCTTTTGCCCTTTCTTTCTTCTTTCCGTGTGAATACCTCTTTTGACGTTATTGCAATCGCGGTTCAGGACCACGGTGTAGCGCCACAAGGAGTTACCGACCGAGAAAATAGGTTTGCTCTAATTGAGGAGAAGATGGGAAGCTGCATAGAATCCTTCGCTTATCTCGATGAGGTGCCGGAGAATCTTAGCAGGATGCACTCGTTATTGCGTTCCGTGAAACGATGGTACGAAGGACAAATCTTATTGATGGATACCGGACCTGCTGCGGTCTTGGGATCGCTCGAAGACGAACGGGTGAAAGGGAAGAAGAAGGTGATGTGCGTAAACGTAGGAAATGCACATACCATTGCGATGTCCCTGAACGGCGGACAAATAGCAGGTGTCTTTGAGCACCATACACACCTCCTTGATAAGCAAAAGCTTGATTATTACATCAATAAACTCGCAGACGGGACGATAACTTTCAAAGAGGTCTTTGACGACGGTGGGCATGGTGCGTTGGCAAGAGCCAAAAACCAGCCGGAGATCGTATCTGTTACCGGACCGAAGCGTGATAAAATGAAAGGACTTGGTATTTTCTCCGCGCCCGC
>DAOUYX010000124.1 GCA_030665925.1 Methanosarcinales archaeon
GAATGTAGGGGCGGTAGCGCGCGTGACAAAAAACTTCGGCTTCTCAGACCTTTATCTCATTAATCCGCCGAATATTGGGAAGAAGGCATTCTCGGTTGCTTCTCACGCTTACGACGTGCTTAGCGGATGCAAAATAGTAAACTCAATAGAAGAAGCGATTGCGGACTCCGCTATTGTTGTTGGCACCACCTCTCAGCCGGGAGTTTCCGTTAATAGACATCTTCGAATGCCTTTTTTCTCACCTCAAGAGCTAAAAAAGAAGTTAGAAGGCAAACGCGGAATATTATCGCTTTTATTTGGTCGTGAGGATGTTGGACTCTTGAATGAGGAGCTTATGCGGTGTGATCTCGTTGTCTGTATCCCTACGAGTCCCGGCTATCCCGTGATGAACCTCTCGCATGCCGTTGCGGTAGTTCTGTATGAATTACGCGATGCGAAAGCGGATTCCGGAGAGCTACCATTAGCACGTTTAGAGGATAAAGAACGTCTGTTTGCACATATAAGAACGTTTATGGATGAGATCGGCTATAAGGAGTATAAAAAGGAGAAGACCGCGCTCATGCTCAGAAGAATACTTGGCAGAGCGGAACTCACGGCGAGAGAGGTGCAAACGCTGCGGGGAATCTTAAGCAAAGCAGAACGAAAAATGGGAGAGAATGAAACGCCCGAAGAGCCAGGACACAAAATCACCAAATAACCCTTATTTCATTCTTCTTTTATCCTGTAAAATCGCTTTTTTCCTTCAGTTTCTTTCTCTACGCTTCCGCGACCGATATTGATACACAAGAACAAAGGTAAATGCAGCGATTGCAGGGACGGCAGTGAAACCCGGCACTTTCTGCTTACCTCCAGTTGCTCCTCCCGTGGTGCCAGTACCTGCACCTGATGTTGGTGTTGCAGCGGATGTCTTTTCCTGTAGCACCAATGTCCCGTTCAAGCCGCCGATAGAGATATTAATGATGGCAGGCACGTCGCCGAGTTCCTTCTTCGTCAGGCGGAACGTAGCGGTAGTATTCTCGTTATTTTCAAGTTTTAGCGTTCTTCTCGCCTTCACTTCCGTGCCATTGACGTCGAGATAAACAGTCTCGCCTTTCCAGTTCCCCTTTCCACCTAAGTTCGTTACGTTCACGGTTACCGTAACTGTCTTCCCAACCACAACGGGATTCGGCTCGATTGTGAGGTCGCTATACGTATAGTTAATGGGCGGATACAGCGTTGCATTTTCATCCACATAGAAATGCATGTACGGCGTCCTCCCAATGAGTTAATTCCCTTTGTTACTGTCCGTTGCTTCTACTCGGAATCGGTAGTCACCTATTGCAACGTCCTTACCTACGGAGAACGATATGATTCCGTAGGTCTCTTTGTAGAGCATTGAATCGTGGTTAGTTAGCTTCGAGCTGCTTGTACTGGCAGTGAATGTTGCACCTGTGGGTCTCGTCCCTCTCATTGTAAACTTAATAGAAGGTTTATATTCCCCGGTCGTCATGTCTTTTTTGGTTTTCCCCTCGGCCTCCACGTAGACCTTCACGGTAGATCCGGGCGGGAAATGGTCATTGTAATGAGGCACATAATCCTTATATTCCTTCGCCTCGACGCAGATGACCGCCATAATAGAATTACCCGGTCCGTAAACGGGATCGGATGCGAGTGCGGGCATCATAGATGCCGATAGCAGCACTATGCACACAATTACCGCGACCAATAACGGCGCCGCTTCCTTCCGCATCACTTTTTTGTGCATGATAGAAGTTATTATACGAGGGTATATTTAAAAGATTCGGGGTCATCAATTGTTTTACTGGTATCCGAACGAAAGAAGAGCATCTAAAAGCCCTTCCATCTTCCCGGTCTTTTCAACAATAAACGCAGACTTCAGCAGGTACCCTTCGGCATCCTCCTTATACGCACTCGTTATGTCTTCATTCTTCTCCGACACGGTGAGGACTACAACCGGTATGTCTTTCAATCTTTCTTCGCTCTTTATCCGCTTCAGCACCTCCAATCCATCAAGCTTTGGCAGACCGAGATCGAGCACAATTATGTCTGGCTTTGGATACTTCTCCTTCGATGCGTAATCACCCCGGTTATAAAGATAATCCAGTGCCGCTTCTCCATCTTTACATACCCAAATCTTCTTTTTCAACCCACTCCGCTCTAAAGTATGCCTTATGAGACGTACATGCTCCTCCAAATCTTCTATAAGCAATAGTTTTGTCTCTTTCTTCTTATTCCTAACCATTTTTTACCACTCTTCAATGCGCCGCCTATGCGCCTTTCTATTTCCTCTTCCGATATCGGCTTCTTCATATATCCCATTGCACCCATCCTCAACGCATCAGCCACCATCTCAGGCCTATCAAAAGATTCTGGGATGAGAATAATAACCACAGCAGAGGGATTCTCAGTTACTATCCAACGTGTTACTTCGATGCCATTTACTCCATCTCCATCTAATGCAATATCTATAAATGCAATGTCCGGCTTCAGTTCCATGTATCGCTCTACCGCTTCTTTACCACCTCGGGCAGTACCCAAAACGTCAAACCCGAGTTTTCCCAATGCCGTCGCGATCATGCGCATAAAGGGGGAACCATCCGCTACCAGCACCTTCCCCTTTTTCATAGTTCTACTTCTTCTTTTAGCTATATATATAACTTTTTGTTTATTGCAAAATGTAATCTCCCATCCTTGTATATATTGATTAGGTTGAGTTTCAAATAAACACAGGACACTCGAACGTACCTCATTTTATCTAACTATGTTTATAGTCATTCCAGTAACAAATTGCAATTAATAAACCACGAGAGTTCACAAGATTAGCACGAGAGATAGTCTTTAATGGGGGATAAAATCACTAATGAAACACGGAAAAGCTATTATGGTGCTCTCGTGAAAATCCGTGTAATCTCGTGGTTATTTTTCGGAATGACTATATATCCATCTTCCCGCAGGCTCTACGTCCGATGGATGTTGAAAAACTCACGTTATCTCCCTGAAATATTTTTCACTCTTTGTCTTTGATAAGCCACTATTTTCTCATTTAAAGGATGGGTTGGCTTTATTCGGAGATGGGTCAATGAAACGATAAGTACTTCCTTGTTCTCCTCAAGTACAGTGCAAACTATACCTCCAACATCTCCGGAGTCAAATACCTTGGTTATATTTAGTTCCGTATCCCTGCTAATATCTTTCCCTTGCTTACGAAGGAGTTGCAGCAATTCTTTTGACGGATAAACGGGAATAGGCAGATACCTTTCCATTTCTTTGATTAGTTTCATGTTTTCCTCCATCTTACTACGTACGCCGTCTCGATTTTTTTATAACTGTTTGAGGATAAAAAAAGTTGCTGATGGTGAATTACCGTTTAAGTGAGGAATTCCACATGTCGGTCGCTATCTTCGTCGAGTAAAGCCCAGTATCCCCTCCCCCCTGGCTTCAGCACAGCCTTTCTGAGGTGGTGGCTACCCTTTCCTCAGATTCTCACCAACCGGATAGTATGAAAGTAGCTCGGCACACACATATCTGCTTCGGGTTTTAGCTTTATCGTTTTCTCAACAGTTCATGGATAAAATAAGTTCGCCAAGAGGTGAATTTGGACGTAGCCGAAGGCGAAGCTATATACCCGTTGTTAGCCACCGTACTTTTTGATTAAAGATATTTTACAACGAAAATAGTAATATATATGACTGAAATCACTACCCCACCAATATAATATATCAAACCGAGTTTGATGAAAGGAGGAGTCTGGCATATTAAATTGTGAGCGGTTCCCCATACTTTAATTGAATCTGTACCTATTCGATCTGCCATCTCTTTCAATTCTTCTTCAGTTTTAATTTCCATGTTTAGGCGTACCCTATCTGGCACTCCCCGAATATTTTCAAGTGCTTTGGCAAGTGCAATTTGTCTAAGATATAACATTGCTCGGACAAAAGCAAAAAATATGGTAGATATGCCTAAACATAACACTGCAAGCAGAAATAATGATTTGTTCGGCATGATATTAGACACTGTAAATTTGTAAAAACTTCCCAGAAGCCAAAGCAGCGTTCCCACACTTATTGCTAACAGCCAATTAATTGCACTTTCTAAGCTATGGTATGACCGAGGAAACCGATCATATCCTTCTAAATGTTGGATAAATTCATCAACTCTTTTCTGTAAAAGTTCTAATAATTTTTCTTCATTCATTTTTTTTCTCCTTAAATTAGCATGGCGGATATCCGCCTATATTGTCATCATAGCCACAGGCTATATAAAGTTTCCTCGTTATGCGCAGTAATTGTTAAACTTGAGAAGCTTCTTCCATAGTCGCTTCGGTTTCCAGATTCTTCTCTTTTTTCAGAGAACGTTCCAAGCGTATCTGAAGTCCCGCCTTAAGGCCATATTTGAGCGAAGTGCCGTATGCACGATGTCAGATACGCTCTGTTGGCGTGTTTGCTGCAACTGCTTTATCTAAGAACGAACGTTATTTTTGCCCGATGCCGTGACCGGACAGTTAAGACGTCCAGCTTGCTTACTGGCGTTATTCTCCCATTGGAGGGGACGAAGATTTGAAAGTTCATCTCCACCACCTTCGGACTCTGGTTTTATGTGGTCAATCTCCCACCCGTACTGGGAGTTTCGATTCCCATAATGTTTTCTGCCAATCCACGCCTCACACTGATCCTTTCGCCAATCATTAGGGTCGTTGTTCGGTACAATCCTACCCTCCTCCCAAACTTTTTGAATAGTGTCTTCAGAGAAACTCATATCGGCCTCCTTTGTTAGATTTATTGTTTTTCACAACCATTTCATCTAACTTTGTTATATCCGACATCAATCTCGTATATCCCCATATTGTTATCATAGCCTCAGGACATATAGTCAATCGCACCCATTCCACCCGAAAATATAGATAATCCTTTTATCTGTGTTAATCTGCGTTAATCAGTGTCTTTTTAACTTTCAGACACAGATTTACACTGATTTACACTGAT